>CAJPRB010000030.1:0-14339 GCA_905372925.1 uncultured Streptococcus sp. | reverse complement strand
GGCAACAACCGTGACCAACAACAAAACGGCAACCGTCAGAAAAACGACGGCCGTAATGGTGGTAAACCTGGTCAAGGAAACCGCGACAATCGCCGTTTCAACGACCAAGGGAAAAAACCACAAGGTCAAGGGAATCGTGGCAATGATCGCCGTCAGCAACAAGACTTCCAGCCCAAGCAAGCTGGCCCACGTGTTGACTTTAAAGCCCGTGCAGCAGCCCTAAAAGCAGAGCAAAATGCAGAGTACGCACGCTCAAGCGAGGAGCGCTTCAAACAATCGCAAGCTGCCAAAGAAGCCTTGGCTCAAGCTAATAAACGTAAGGAACCTGAGGAAATCTTTGAGGAAGCTGCTAAGCTAGCTGAACAAACGCAGCCAGCAGTAACAGTAGCTCCTGTAGCGAAAGAAGCGCCAGTGGATACACGTCGTAAAAAACAAGCTCGACCAGACAAAGAACGTGACGATTATGATCACGAAGAAGATGGTCCTAGAAAACAACAAAAGAATCGAAGTAGTCAGAATCAAGTGAGAAATCAAAGAAATAGTAACTGGAATAACAACAAGAAAAATAAAAAAGGGAACAAGCAAAACAACCGTAACCAGACTCCAAAACCTGTTACAGAGCGTAAGTTCCACGAATTGCCAACAGAATTTGAGTATACAGATGGTATGACTGTTGCGGAAATCGCAAAACGTATCAAACGTGAACCAGCAGAAATCGTTAAGAAACTCTTTATGATGGGTGTCATGGCCACACAAAACCAATCCTTGGATGGAGAAACCATCGAACTCCTTATGGTGGATTACGGTATCGAAGCCAAACAAAAGGTTGAAGTGGACAATGCGGACATCGAACGTTTCTTTGTCGAAGATGGTTATCTCAATGAAGATGAATTGGTTGAGCGTCCACCAGTTGTAACCATTATGGGACACGTTGACCATGGTAAAACAACCCTTCTAGATACCCTTCGTAACTCTCGTGTTGCGACAGGTGAAGCAGGTGGTATTACTCAGCATATCGGTGCCTACCAAATCGTGGAAAATGGCAAGAAGATTACCTTCCTTGATACACCAGGACACGCGGCCTTTACATCGATGCGTGCGCGTGGTGCATCTGTTACCGATATTACCATCTTGGTCGTAGCGGCAGATGACGGGGTTATGCCTCAGACTATCGAAGCTATCAACCACTCAAAAGCGGCCAACGTTCCAATCATCGTTGCTATCAACAAGATTGATAAACCAGGTGCCAATCCAGAACGCGTTATCGGTGAGTTGGCAGAGCATGGGGTTATGTCAACAGCTTGGGGTGGAGATTCTGAATTTGTCGAAATCTCAGCTAAATTTAACCAAAATATCGAAGAATTGTTGGAAACAGTCCTTCTTGTAGCTGAAATCCAAGAACTAAAGGCAGACCCAACAGTTCGTGCGATCGGTACGGTTATCGAAGCTCGTTTGGATAAAGGAAAAGGTGCGGTCGCAACCCTTCTTGTGCAACAAGGTACCTTGAATGTCCAAGACCCTATCGTTGTCGGGAATACCTTCGGTCGTGTGCGTGCTATGACCAATGACCTTGGTCGTCGTGTCAAGGTCGCAGGTCCATCAACACCAGTTTCTATCACAGGTTTGAACGAAGCACCAATGGCGGGTGACCACTTTGCTGTTTACGAAGATGAAAAATCTGCGCGTGCAGCAGGTGAAGAGCGTGCAAAACGTGCCCTCATGAAACAACGTCAAGCTACCCAACGTGTCAGCCTTGAAAACCTCTTTGATACTCTTAAGGCTGGTGAACTTAAGTCTGTTAACGTTATCATCAAGGCCGACGTACAAGGTTCTGTTGAAGCCCTATCTGCCTCACTTCAAAAAATTGATGTGGAAGGTGTGAAAGTTACTATTGTTCACTCGGCAGTCGGTGCTATCAACGAATCTGACGTGACCCTTGCGGAAGCTTCAAATGCCTTTATCGTTGGTTTCAACGTACGCCCTACACCACAAGCGCGTCAACAAGCAGATGCTGACGATGTCGAAATCCGTCTTCACAGCATTATCTACAAGGTTATCGAAGAGATGGAAGAAGCTATGAAAGGGATGTTGGATCCTGAATTTGAAGAAAAAATCATCGGTGAAGCTCTTATCCGTGAAACCTTCAAGGTGTCTAAAGTGGGAACTATCGGTGGATTTATGGTTATCAACGGTAAGGTTACCCGTGATTCTAAAGTCCGTGTAATCCGTGACGGTGTTGTTATCTATGACGGTGAACTCGCAAGCTTGAAACACTACAAAGACGACGTGAAAGAAGTTACGAACGGTCGTGAAGGTGGATTGATGATTGAGGGCTACAATGATATCAAGATGGATGATGTGATTGAGGCTTATGTCATGGAAGAAATCAAGAGATAATAGAGAAACGATAGCCGATTTGACTCGTCGTCAACAGCGCCTTGATGAACCTCAGTTCTATCTAAGGCTTGTTTCCTAGATTCAAATGGCTCTAGTTCCTCTATCTATTGGAAAATAGCTAGGTCTGCTGGCCTAGCTTTTGGTTCATTATAAAAGTGAAAGGAAGAAACATGGCAAATCATTTCCGTACGGATCGTGTGGGCATGGAAATCAAGCGTGAAGTCAATGAGATTTTGCAAAAGAAAGTCCGTGATCCGCGTGTCCAAGGTGTGACCATCACAGATGTTCAGATGCTGGGTGACTTGTCTGTCGCCAAGGTTTACTACACCATTTTGAGTAACCTTGCTTCGGATAACCAAAAAGCTCAAATCGGGCTTGAAAAAGCAACTGGTACCATCAAACGTGAACTTGGTCGCAATTTGAAATTGTACAAAATCCCAGACTTGACCTTCGTCAAAGACGAATCCATCGAATATGGAAACAAGATTGACGAGATGCTACGCAATCTGGATAAGAAATAATACTCTTCGAAAATCAAATTCAAACCACGTCAGCGTCGCCTTACCGTAGGTATGGTTACTGACTTCGTCAGTTCTATCCACAACCTCAAAACACTGTTTTGAGCAACCTACGGCTAGCTTTCTAGTTTGCTTTTTGATTTTCATTGAGTATAAGAAAGAGGGGGTGCCCCTCTTTTTTGGTGTTTGCTAGTCAGGCTTATGGTATAATATAAGCAGTAAAATCATTTTAGAACATACATGGAGGTCGTCATGGACAATATCATCGATGTGTCAATTCCCGTTGCGGAAGTGGTAGACAAGCATCCAGAAGTCTTGGAAATCCTAGTGGAGCTTGGTTTTAAACCACTAGCCAATCCCTTGATGCGCAATACAGTCGGGCGCAAAGTATCGCTCAAACAGGGTTCTAAGCTCGAAGGGACTCCTATGGACAAGATTGTCCGCACGCTAGAAGCGAATGGCTACGAAGTGATTGGATTAGACTAATGGCAGATGAACGGATTCATATCCTACGGGATATTTTGTTAGAATTGCACAATGGCGCCTCTCCCGAGTCGGTTCAGGAGCGTTTTGATGCGACCTTTACAGGTGTTTCAGCCATCGAGATTTCCCTCATGGAGCACGAGCTGATGAACTCAGACTCAGGTGTCACCTTTGAAGATGTCATGGAACTCTGTGATGTTCATGCTAATCTTTTTAAAAATGCTGTTAAGGGTGTCGAAGTAGAGGATACCGAGCATCCTGGCCACCCCGTTCGCATCTTCAAGGATGAAAATCTGGCCCTCCGTGCTGCCTTGATCCGCATTCGGAGACTGTTAGATACCTATGAGTCTATGGAAGACGAGGAAATGCTGGCAGAGATGCGTAAGGGTTTGGTTCGTCAAATGGGGCTGTTGGGGCAATTTGATGTCCACTACCAGCGCAAGGAAGAGCTCTTTTTCCCCATCATGGAGCGCTATGGTCACGATTCACCCCCAAAAGTTATGTGGGGAGTGGATGATCAGATCAGGGAACTCTTTCAGACAGCTCTAGCGACAGCCAAGTCACTACCAGAAGTGCCGATTAGCAGTGTAAAGGAAGCTTTTGAAGCTTTTGCGACAGAGTTTGAAAGTATGATTTTCAAGGAAGAGTCCATCCTTCTCATGATTCTCCTTGAGTCTTTCACCCAGGATGACTGGATTCAGATTGCGGAGGAGAGCGATGCCTACGGCTATGCCATCATCCGTCCGTCAGAGAAATGGGTGCCAGAGCGCCAGAGCTTTGTTGAGGAAAAGAGTGCAGAGGAGCCCGTACAACTAGACACGGCAGAGGGTCAAGTTCAGCAAGTTATCGATACGCCGGAAGGACAGTTCACCATTACCTTTACCCCTAAAGAAAAGGAAGCGTTGCTGGACCGTCATAGTCAACAGGCTTTTGGCAATGGCTATCTCTCCGTCGAGCAGGCCAACCTCATCCTCAATCATCTCCCTATGGAGATTACCTTTGTCAATAAAGATGACATTTTCCAGTACTACAATAACAATGCACCAGCTGATGAGATGATTTTCAAACGGACGCCATCCCAAGTTGGGCGCAATGTCGAACTCTGTCATCCGCCTAAGTACCTAGATAAGGTAAAAGCCGTTATGAAAGGTCTTCGTGAAGGGGTCAAGGACAAGTATGAAATGTGGTTCAAGTCTGAGTCGCGAGGCAAGTTTGTCCACATCACCTATGCTGCGGTACACGATGAAAACGGGGAATTCCAAGGCGTGCTAGAGTATGTTCAGGATATCCAGCCCTACCGAGAGATTGATACGGACTACTTCCGTGGATTAGAATAAGGAGAATCAATGAGTTACGAACAGGAATTTATGAAGGAATTTGAAGCCTGGGTCAGTACCCAGATCATGATCAACGACATGGCGCACAAGGAAAGTCAAAAAGTCTACGAAGAAGACCAAGACGAGCGTGCCAAAGATGCCATGATTCGCTACGAGAGCCGTTTGGATGCCTATCAGTTCTTGCTTGGTAAGTTTGAAAATTTCAAGGCAGGCAAGGGATTCCATGACTTGCCAGAAGGATTGTTCGGCGAACGGAATTATTAAAATAGTGATACTTTCTTGATTTTTTATCGAAATCTTGATAGAATATCTTTATTAAATCCTTGTCAGATCAGGGATTTTTTATTGAAAGGATTTTATCATGTCAAAGAAACTCCAACGTAAAAAACAATTAAGAAACAGTCTTCGTCGTTCAGGTGCATTTTCAAGTACTGTGACCAAGGTTGTAGAAGAGACCAAGAAAGTCGTGAAACATGCAGAGAAGTCTGCCAGCGAAGCAGGAAAAGTTGTCTCTAAGAAAGTGGAACAAGCAGTAGAAGCGACCAAGGAACAAGCTCAAAAAGTAGCTAATTCTGTAGAAGATTTCGCAGCTACTTTGGGTGGTCTCTCAGTAGATCGTGCGAAGACTTTCTATGATGAAGGCATCAAGTCGGCTACTGACTTTAAAAACTGGACTGAAAAAGAACTCCTTGCCTTAAAAGGAATCGGTCCAGCTACGATCAAGAAATTAAAAGAACACGGCATCAAGTTCAAGTAATATTTCTTGAGCCTTGCTTTTCCGAGAAAAACTTGCTACAATAAAGCCATTAGAGGTGTTTTGAATCCCACATTTTACAGAAAGTGGCGGCGCTGAGAAGTCCACAAATGTGTCAAAACTGGTTGCTGATGGATGAAAATGAAATAAACAAAGATGCGGGCTCTGCCCGAAATTGGGTGGTACCGCGGATTAATACATTCGTCCCTGTCATGGATATGGCAGGGGCGATTTTTTGTAGAAAGCGAGGTAGAAGGATGACAAGAGCAGAGTTGCCAGAACGTTTAGAAACCGAACGGCTAGTCTTACGAGTCCGTACCGTGGCTGATGTTGTGGATATCTTTGACTATGCCAGTAGGCCAGAAGTTTCCTACCCAGCAGGCTGTCCGCCCGTCAAGACCTTGGAAGATGAGATTTATTACTTAGAACATATCCTTCCCGAGCGCAATCAAAAAGACAATCTCCCAGCAGGCTATGGAATTGTCGTTAAAGGAACCGATAAGGTCATCGGCTCTGTTGATTTCCCTCGTCGTTACGAGGATGATGTCTTGGAGATTGGCTATACCTTACACCCGGACTATTGGGGCCGTGGTTATGTGCCAGAAGCTGCGCGTGCCTTGATTGACCTAGCTTTTAAAGAACTGAGTCTTCACAAGATTGAGCTGACTTGTTTTGGCTACAATGTCCAAAGTCAACGAGTCGCAGAGAAACTTGGTTTTACTCTCGAAGCTCGCATCCGGGACCGCAAAGATGCCCAAGGCAACCGCTGTGATGATTTGAGATATGGCTTGCTTAGGAGTGAGTGGGAGGTGATTTGATGCATCTTTTCATCATTGGCGCTCCAGCTTCAGGAAAAATGACGATTGGGCAAGAACTATCTCGAAAGACAAATGCTACCCTCTTTTATAACCATCAAGCCATCGATTTTGCACTAGAAATCTATCAGGACTATACAGAGGAAATGTGGGAATTTGTTCGTGGAATTACCTTTTCTTTCCTTGGAGCAAGTGCTAGGAATCAGCGATCTGTGATTTTAACAGACGTAATTGATTTTTCAAATCAGTACCAGCTGCTGTATTTGAAGCAAATTCAGGATTTGTTGGATGACTATCATCAAAAGATTCTTTTTGTGGAGTTGGAAACAAGTCTTGAGGAGCGCTTACATCGAAATCGAACGGAGAATCGATTAAAGCACAAACCCTTAAAACGACATATTGAGGTGTCTGAAAGAGAAATTTTGGAGACTGCTGAAACACTTCAATTAAATTCCCAACATCAACCGAATGAGTTGCACCACTACCTTAAAATAAATAATACGAATCTGTCTGCAGAAGAGGTTGCTAAGCAGATTCAAGATAAAATGAATACAATAGAGAAAGGACAAACACATGTCTAAACAACTTTCACCTAAATACAATCCAGCCGAAGTTGAGGCTGGTCGTTACCAAAAATGGCTTGATGCCGATGTTTTTAAGCCTTCAGGCGATCAAAAAGCTAAGCCTTATTCAATCGTGATTCCACCACCAAACGTAACTGGGAAACTTCACCTTGGTCACGCTTGGGATACGACGCTTCAGGATATCATCATCCGTCAAAAACGCATGCAAGGCTTTGATACACTTTGGCTTCCAGGGATGGACCACGCGGGGATTGCGACCCAAGCTAAGGTTGAAGAGCGCTTGCGTGGTGAGGGCATTAGCCGTTATGACCTTGGTCGTGAGAAATTCCTCGACAAGGTCTGGGAGTGGAAAGACGAATATGCCACTACCATCAAGGAACAATGGGGCAAGATGGGGCTCTCTGTAGACTATTCTCGTGAGCGTTTCACTCTTGATGAAGGTTTGTCAAAAGCCGTTCGCAAGGTCTTTGTGGATCTTTACAAGAAAGGCTGGATCTACCGTGGTGAGTTTATCATCAACTGGGACCCAGCAGCTCGTACAGCCCTTTCTGATATCGAGGTGATCCACAAGGACGTTGAAGGTGCCTTCTACCACATGAACTACATGCTAGAAGATGGCTCACGCGCCCTTGAAGTTGCGACAACTCGTCCTGAGACCATGTTTGGGGACGTTGCCGTTGCGGTTAATCCAGAAGACCCACGCTACAAGGACTTGATTGGTAAAAACGTCATCCTTCCAATCGCTAATAAATTGATCCCAATCGTTGGAGACGAACACGCAGTTCCTGAATTTGGTACTGGTGTCGTGAAAATCACGCCTGCCCACGATCCAAACGACTTCTTGGTTGGTCAACGTCATAACCTGCCACAAGTTAACGTCATGAACGATGACGGAACCATGAATGACTTGGCCTTTGAATTTGCAGGTATGGACCGTTTTGAAGCTCGTAAGGCAGTCGTTGCTAAGTTGGAAGAAATCGGTGCCCTCGTCAAAATCGAAAAACGTGTCCACAGTGTTGGTCACTCAGAACGTACAGGTGTAGTGGTTGAGCCACGCTTGTCTACGCAATGGTTCGTCAAGATGGATCAATTGGCTAAGAATGCCATTGCCAACCAAGACACAGAGGACAAGGTAGAATTCTACCCACCCCGTTTTAACGATACCTTCCTCCAATGGATGGAAAATGTCCACGACTGGGTAATCTCTCGTCAGCTCTGGTGGGGTCACCAAATCCCTGCTTGGTACAATGCTGAAGGTGAAATGTATGTCGGTGAAGAAGCACCTGAAGGCGATGGATGGACTCAGGACGAAGACGTCTTGGATACGTGGTTCAGTTCTGCCCTTTGGCCATTCTCAACCATGGGCTGGCCTGATGTCGACTCAGAAGATTTCAAACGTTACTTCCCAACTTCAACCTTGGTAACTGGTTACGACATCATCTTCTTCTGGGTGTCTCGTATGATCTTCCAATCTTTGGAATTCACAGGACGCCAACCATTCCAAAACGTTCTGATCCACGGTCTCATCCGTGATGAGCAAGGACGCAAGATGTCTAAATCTCTCGGTAACGGGATTGACCCGATGGATGTCATCGAGAAATACGGTGCCGATGCCCTTCGTTGGTTCCTTTCAAACGGTTCTGCACCAGGGCAAGACGTTCGCTTCTCTTACGAGAAAATGGATGCTTCATGGAACTTCATTAACAAGATTTGGAACATCTCTCGCTACATCCTCATGAACAATGAAGGCTTGACACTTGAGCAAGCAACTGCCAATGTCGAAAAGGTTGTCAACAAGGAAGCTGGAAATGTCACAGACCGCTGGATTCTTCACAATCTCAATGAAACGATTGGCAAAGTTACTGAAAACTTTGACAAGTTTGAGTTTGGTGTCGCTGGACACATTCTCTACAACTTCATCTGGGACGAGTTTGCGGACTGGTATGTTGAGTTGACCAAGGAAGTCCTTTATAGCGATAACGAAGAAGAGAAAGTCATCACACGTTCTGTTCTCCTTTACACTTTGGATAAGATCCTTCGTCTCCTTCACCCAATCATGCCATTTGTGACAGAGGAAATCTTTGGACAAATCTCAGAAGGCTCTATCGTCACAGCGGAATACCCAACTGTCAACCCAGCCTTTGAAGACCTTGCTGCCCACACTGGTGTGGAAAGTCTCAAAGACTTGATCCGTGCCGTTCGTAATGCGCGTGCGGAAGTAAACGTAGCACCAAGCAAGCCTATCACCATCCTTGTTAAGACAAGCGATAGCGACTTGGAAGCCTTCTTTAACAGCAATGTCAACTACATCAAACGCTTCACAAATCCAGAACACTTGGAGATCGCATCAAACATCCCTGCACCTGAACTCGCGATGTCAAGCGTCATCACAGGAGCAGAAATCTACTTGCCACTCGCTGACCTCCTCAACGTCGAAGAAGAATTGGCTCGTCTCGACAAGGAATTGGCTAAATGGCAAAAAGAACTGGATATGGTCGGCAAGAAACTCTCTAACGAACGCTTCGTAGCCAATGCCAAACCAGAAGTCGTCCAAAAAGAACGCGACAAACAAGCCGACTACCAAGCCAAATACGACGCGACCGTCGCACGTATTGATGAGATGAAGAAGTTGGTGAAATAAACACAGAAACACGGTGGCATGCCGTGTTTCTTTGTATAATGAAATCAATATCTATTGATGGAGAAAGTGATGTCTAAACACTCTCGTTATGAATTGTTAAATTTAATTAGCTATGGTCTTGCCAAATTTGATAAGTTATTTATAAAAGAGTTTCAATGCTCTAGTAAATCTGAGTTTTATCGTTATATAGTTTCTTTGGGTATCGCAGAAACAACTGGGGTAGTTAAAAATAGAATGGATTTATTCGACCCTTATTTTGATAACAATATAAAAGACTGGTGGTAAAAAGCTGAAGTCTATCGTTTTAGAAAAGATTTAATTGACATGATGTTTGGGAATGAAAATGTTCACAATTTTGCAGAAATCGTTAAAATGCTACTTGCAAGCGAAGGGAAGAAAACAGGTATAGCAGTCATTGAAAAGCCAATAGTCCGAACTAAATTCAAACGTCTACAAGAAACTGGAATGAAAGCAGAAAATTACTTTATACTCCATTTTGATAAAGAAGAAAAATTTCAAGGTGGACAATTAACCGATGCCTGCCTTTACGGTGATGGATATGATTTCCAAGTAGATGTTCAAGAACATTATTACCTTGCCGAAGTTAAAGGTATTCGAAAATCTAAAGGGCGTATTCGTTTGACTGCTAGAGAATTTGAGAAAGCAAAAGAGTTTCAATCAGATTTTATTTTATCCTTGGTTACCAACCTGGATGATATTCCAAAGTTAGTATTAATCGATAATATATTGAATCATTTTGAATTTAAAAAGAGTATCATAAAGAATGAAGTTATAGAATACAGAAGTCTTGAAGATTTATATTAGTTCCCCTTAACTTTTCCAGTTGAAGGAACGAGAAGTTTTGACAGGACAACGACTCAACGAACTAGAAATCAATGGTATTGGCTTGACCAAGTTTAAAAATGGGGAAATCGGGATTGAATTCATCTGGCTTGATACCGAAAATCCACCTGGCGATGCTATCGTCTGGGTAGCAAAGAAA
The DNA here is from genome assembly GCA_905372925.1 of uncultured Streptococcus sp. Taxonomy (GTDB): domain Bacteria; phylum Bacillota; class Bacilli; order Lactobacillales; family Streptococcaceae; genus Streptococcus. Next base: position 3,807 of record CAJPRB010000030.1, on the reverse strand, counting down.
TAAAAAGTCCGCTGTTTTTTGTTTTGTGTTTTACACTTTTTTCTTGACAAGTCTTTCTTTTTATGGTATCCTTTTACGCAACAAGTGTTGCGTAACAAGTGTTGCGCGAAAGGAGTCTTATGCCACCAAAGGTTAAATTTAGTAAAGAGACTATCATTGGGACAGCTTTACAATTGGTGAGAGAAGAGGGCATGGCTAGTTTGACGGCTCGAGCATTAGCAGAGCAACTGGTAGCCACACCGAGAGTGATTTTTGGACAATTTGCCAATATGGCCGAGTTACAAGCAGAGGTTATTGTTGCTGCAGAGATGGTCGTAGTGGAGTATATACGAAAGGCTTTAGAAGATGAGAAACCTTTTCGATCTGTCGGGGTTGCTTATATCCTGTTCGCCTCAAAAGAGCCCCAACTTTTTCAATTGCTTTTCCAAAATCCTAGCAAAGATCCGATTCGTCGCTTTCAAGATTTTCTTCCCATGAAGGATCATAGTTACCAATTGGTTCTGGAATCGATTGTAGCAGACTATCCATTGACGTTAGAGGAGGCTAGTCGCCTGTACCAGCATTTATTTATCTACTCACACGGTATAGCCTCTATGGTTGCTTCTGGTATTTATCAATTCAGCATGGAAGAAGTGATTGGATTACTGACAGAGGTTTGTCAATCTCTCATCAAAGAAATGGTAGGAAAGAAATGATTCAACTAGAAAATGTGCACAAAAGTTTCGGCCAAACCAAGGTTTTAAAAGGGATTGATTTGCAGATTCAAGACCAGGATGATGTGGTTATCCTCGGTCCTTCTGGATCAGGCAAGTCAACTCTCTTAAACGTTCTGTCAGGTTTAGAAAAGGTAGACGAGGGACATATCCTCATTCAAGGACAGGATTTGGCTCAACTCACAGATACTCAATTGACAGCCTTTAGACGTGAGAAGATTGCCTTTATTTTCCAGCAGTATTATTTATTGCCTAATCTTACGGTCAGACAGAATGTAAAGATGGGAGCTGACCTGGCAGACAATCATGATTTTTTGCAGATTATCGAGGATTTGGGACTTGGCGATAAGCTGGACAAGTATCCGAGTGAATTGTCTGGCGGCGAACAGCAGAGGGTATCTATTGCTCGTGCCTTAGCCAAAAAGCCAGAGATTCTTTTCTTAGATGAGCCTACGGGGGCCTTGGATGAAGAAACAGGGCGCAAGATTCTCGACTATATCTGGAAGTTGAAGGAAAAGCTAGGCTTTACCCTAATCATGGTGACGCACAACCAAAATATTGCGGATATGGCCAGAAGCATCATTCGCGTCAATAGTGGCAAAATTACTGAAGTTGTGACCAATGATCAGCCACAGACTGCTTATGAGATTGGATGGTAAGCCATGTTTTCAGTAAAAGATATTCGAAAATTAGTTGTCGTCAGTATCATTGGAGCCTGTGCGGTTTTTGTGGCCAATCTCTTCTTGAATTTTTATCTTGATATCGAGCAGTTGGAGATTTCTAAAACCAATCCGATGATTACGGCCTATTATGATGCCCAGGTTTCACTTTCCTGGATGGTGGCCATGGTCAGTGGGGTTGTCTTGTCCTTGATGTCGATCCTTCTCATGTGCTTTTATATCAAACAATTTGTCGATGACCACAAGGAACAATTAGGGATTTTAAAGGCTTTAGGCTATAGCAATGGCCAGTTGGCTAAACGATTTTGGGCTTTTGGACTCAGTTTTGGAGTTGGAGCGCTTCTTGGCTATTTAGCTTCTTTTCTAATGATGGGACATTTTTATGACTTTCGCAATGAGAAGAGGATTTTGCCAGAAATTACCATTCATTTTCACTGGCAGCTCTTGATCGCTTTAGTGATACTGCCAACGACTTTCTTTATGGTTCTTGCTATTGGCTATGCTAGAAGAAAACTACAAACGCCGGCCCTTCACCTATTGAAAAAATCCCCAACACCGATTAAGGTCAAAAGGAAAAAAAGTGCTCCTAAGAAAGAAAAATCCTTCCTAAAAGAGCTGTCTTCGTCGCTGATTTGGGGGAGAAAATCGATCCTGTTTTTTGTAGTCTTTGGCTCTATGTGTTTTGCGGCCATGGTTCAATTGTCCTTTGGTCTAAGGGACTACACAGATGACATCATCCAAACCATGATGATCATGATTGGCTTGATCCTTTCTTTCTCTATTCTCTTTTTGTCATTGGGGATTGTCGTCTCAGAAAGTCGCGAAACCCTGGCTCTTATGAAGGCTTTTGGCTACACAGATCGTGAATGCCAAGGTCATATCCTATCTCCCTATCGTTTCTGGGCCTATCTAGGATTTGTTCTTGGGACGGCTTATCAGTACGCTATCATGGAAATCTTGATTGGTGTGATCAAAGATACGGTTCCTGAAAAGATTGAGCATCACTTTGATGGGAATGTTTGCTTCTGGAATTTGATCGGTTTTGCTGTGGTTTATGAAAGCCTCTTTTATCTATCCAACAGAAAACTCCAAAAACAAACCATTAAAGAAGTGCTCTTAGCTGAATAAATAGAGAAGGTTGGATTCTCCAGCCTTTTTCTTATGAAAATCATTAACAAGAGAAGGATTTTTCACTATTCTAGGGAAAATGAAATAAAGGAAAGAAAACGAAGTTACTGGCAGGACCTGAAATGATCTTTTTACTTGATTTGATGCGACAAATAATCCTTTATCTCTGTAGGAATCCTCTTGCAGTTTGTTGTTTGTATTGGAGTTGCAGCCTTGAGTTATAAATAAATCAATATACCTGTGGTCATGTTACACAGGTCTTTCAATTAGCTGAAATATTTCACCTTTATTTTTTCTTAACCTTTGACTATTCCGCAAAATTATCGTACAATAAAGAGTACATGATAAAATGAGGTCAGAGTCTGTTCACTCTGGCGATAGTAGTAAAAATGAGGAGAAACGCTTTGGAATTAGAAGTATTTGCTGGGCAAGAAAAAAGTGAACTATCTATGATTGAGGTAGCGCGTGCTATCTTGGAACTTCGTGGTCGCGATCATGAGATGCATTTTAGCGATCTTGTAAACGAAATTCAAAACTACCTTGGAACATCAAACAGCGATATCCGCGAAGCTTTGCCTTTGTTCTACACAGAGTTGAACTTTGACGGTAGCTTCATCTCTCTTGGAGACAACAAATGGGGTCTTCGTTCATGGTATGGTGTAGACGAAATCGACGAGGAAATCATTGCTCTTGAAGAAAGTGACGACGATGAAGTAGCACCAAAAGCTAAGAAAAAACGTGTCAATGCCTTTATGGATGGTGATTCAGATGCGATTGACTACAATGCAGATGATCCAGAAGACGAAGATGCATACGAAGCAGATCCAGCTCTTTCATATGATGATGAAAATCCAGATGATGAGAAAAATGAAGTGGAAGCTTACGATGCAGAAATCAACGAAATCGCTCCTGATGACTTGGGTGAAGATGTAGAACTTAACGAAGAAGACGACGAGTTCTCAGATGATGACGCTGAGACGAGCGACGAAGTATAAGAAGCCTCACAGAGGAGATCAGTTTGATCTTCTCTTTTTATTTGTCGGAAGAGAGTTGATGATTTCCTTGAAATCAGGGGCTAGAAGGTGTAAAATAAGGGTGGGATGGTGTGCATTTTTCAAAGGAGGTGCCTGCCGATGGAGTTTCGTTTAGATAAAAGTTTGTATGACTTGGGGATCAAGAATGTCGTGATTGGTATTGCTAAAAATGTCGATCCTCACGCTGATTTGCCTCTTGCTTTTCTGAAAAAGAAAGAGGAGAGGGAGAAGTGGGCGCTAGAGTGTGATGTG
>CAJPRB010000029.1:0-14569 GCA_905372925.1 uncultured Streptococcus sp. | reverse complement strand
TTTTATTTTTCTTCTTTTGGTTTGTCGACGACAGTGACAAGCCCGTCTGGTTCTGTTTTGAATGCTGGATCTGTGTGAAGTTCACCGTTGGCTTTCAAATAGTACCAGCCATCACCAGATTTAATGAATTGCTTAGATAGCATATAGCCATCTTTTTCTTCCATGAAATACCAGGTTTCACGGTATTTCACCCAACCAGTGGCCATACGTCCATCTGACTTGAAGAAATACCAGCGATGGTTAAGGAACATCCATCCTGTGACCATTGCCCCACGCTTATCAAGATAGAACCAGTCTTTACCATCGTTGAACCAGCGATTGATTAAGCAATAGCCACGTTCATCAAAGTAGAACCACTCATTATTGATTTTCTTCCAGCGTTTTGTCGGATAAGAGCCATCTGACTCCTCCCACCACCAGCCGGTTTCATTACGTTTCCAGCCAGCTTCAGATAGACCACCTTCAATATCTTTCTTGAATTGCTCACGGCTAATGCCCCATTTTGCCAAGTAAGGGTATGGATCCACATGGTCAGAGTAGTTTCGAGGTTGATTGTATGTGCAATACTGATGCGTCTTGATTCCTGCTAGGCTGTCAGAGTCCAGCGTTTTCGGAATGCCTGCTTCATCAGCAAGGTTTCGCAGTAGTTCAACATAGAGCTTATAATCGCGCATGAACTCTTCCTTAGTAGCATGGCTCTCAATCAATTCTACTTGTCCATAGCCTTCAACGTTCCAGCCTCCGCCTACATCATAAGCTCCCATGTCTGTGTACCAGGTCTGCATCACACGGCCGTTGCCGACAACGTGAGAGAAGAAGCCAGAATCAACAGGACGACGCATATGATAGTCCGCTTCGTTTTGGGCAGTTGAATTTGGATTTCCTGTTGAGTGTGCATGAATTTGTCTGTATGGTTGCTCCCCCACTTGTGGTAAGTCAGTTCTTAGTCTACTTGTATCAATATCCATTATTATTCCCCTTTCCACGCATCATTCATCTGTTTGACTGCTGACTCAACGAATGTATCCAAGTCCTTATCAGTCATGCTGATATTGTACTTATTGAGTTCAGCACGGATTTTCGTACGGGCTTGTTCCAGCTTTTCCTCGCCCTTGAAGCCTGTCTCTTGAGCTACTTGCTCCACAGCGTTGACCGCGTTCTTAGCAAGGATTTCGACAATCTTGATGGTCTTTTCGCCGCCTTTTTTAATCAAAAAATCCTTAATCGATTTGACCGCGATACCAGCCAAAACAGTCAAGATTCCAGTAGCTGAAACGATAATGATTTCAGTAATTTGTTGCATATGTTATTCTCCTTTTTCGATTTCTTCCATGCGGTCGTTCATACGGACCATTTCTTTTTGAATATCTCCGACCGCGTGAGTGATTGTGGTTAATTCTGTAGTAGTTTTTTCCAGGTGAGTCATCAAACGCTCTTCTCGTCTGTTAGAGTCGGCTTTTGATTGCTCGTGCAAATCCATAATCTTCTTCTCTCGCTTGTCCGAGGTCTTGATAAGATATCGAATGATAATAAAGAAAAGTAAGATAAACAAAATCGCCCAAGCTACCTGACTTTGAGCGATTTTTTCAGCTTCTTCAATTGGCATATAACCTCCTTTTACTCAATACGTGGCATGACCACGGTCAGCACACCTTGATTAAGCATATCAGATAGTGACTGCTCTTTGTATGTATAGCCCTCATTAGACTGCATCTGGAACTTAAAGATAGTCTTGGTTCCACTTGGCCATTTCGGATTGGTATCAAATGGATAAGGCATGGCAATGATGTCTCCGTTTGAGTAGCGGGTACTCGTTACAAGTGGCTTGATGAACCCAGCAACCTTGTTGTAAGCATGAGTAGGCATGCCTCCGTTTTGAGAAATAGCCAGAGCGATCAGAACCTCAGTGATAGATGATACCGTGTCAAGATTTTCCTTATTCTCTACGGCCGCTTGCTCTACCTTAGTTGCCATTTCCTTATTTTGCTTGAGCTGCGCATCCACCTGGTTGAATTTCTCATTTTCAGCACGGTTTGGGAAATTCTCTTGATAAAGAGCCTCAAGAGCTAACTCAAAAAGTTCGCTATTTGATAGGCTGATTTTATCGGCAGGTAACAAGATAGGTACGATAGCACCGTCTGCATTGACTAACGTGACCTTTGTAGCGGATTCTTTTCCGCTTGCATCAAATTCTTGTGATTTTGAACCGTATTCTAATTTCATGCTTTCTCCTTTTTAAATTTTGAATGAAACGTTATCTAAATTAAGCCATTTAGAATCTACATTGTGTTTCACAACGACATTCCCACTTGGGTAAATACCGATAACGGCATGGTTGAAATCATTATTTAGAACAGACTTAAATAATGACGTTGTCGGTCGAAATCCTTCAGGAAGATTAAATAACAAGGTTTCGCGATTCGTTGTCCCGTTTCTACAAGTCCCTTTTAAATAAACAATCCCGTCGAACGTTTTTGAAAACTGCACTTTTTCATACTCAGGATGATGGCGCCACCCATTTTGTAGGTTGGCATTTTGCCAAGGTGTGCTCTGAATGTCATCTTTGGTAGCAATCTCTTTCCATTGCGTTGGAGCCCATTTATTGGCATTGTTGTAGGTCCTAAAGAAAAACCTATTTGATGTTACCCCAGTGAAAAATTGAACGCCTTTCCAACTATCAAGCCAATAGTTTTGAAATAGTCCCCAATCATTACCAGTAGGGTTATCTGCGTATTTTCCATTTCTCCAACCAAATTCTGTCGCCTGCTTATTCCAAACATCATCCCATTGAGCGCTACCTCTACTTAAGCCACCATAAGCATTAGTCAGCTGATACTGCTGAATTGGCTTGTTATTCGAGTAGATATCGCCTAGAACATCTAATGAGCCTGGTTTCCCAAATTCTGCAACCTTACCAATGCCTATACGTCCGTTCTTATCATAGGACATTACTACGCTTTCAGTTGCAACAGTAGCTGAAAATTCAACGCTTGTAAACTTGTCCTCAAGCTTACCAATAATCACAAAGGATTTATTCGATGGATAATTCCCCGCCATGTTAGCAGCTGAGTTAGTCAATGTATGAACACTTGTAAAATTACCAGATGCACTACCATTATCATCCGTGAAATTCTCATTACCTATCTGAGCAACTTTGAAAGTTAAGGACATTACATTCCTTTGCTTTCCTGACTGCATTATAGGAGCTATTCGGGCATTTCTTAACACTTGCAATGTATTTGGATTGCCTCTAGTTCTAAGCGCGGAAAAACTAAAGGAAGGGGCATAATACTCGATCACGTTGATAGTAATATCTTTAGTATCTGATTGTTTGCCCCGACTATCGACAACATAAGCTCGAATGGTTGCCAAACCGCTAAAGTTCATGATACCAAAACTACCACCGTTTTTAGTTACGACCATTTTTCTATTAACAATTTCAGCTCGATATCCAGTTATGGTAGAACCATATGCGCCAGACGCATTGTTGAAGTTTACTTGGATATCTGAAATGATTTGTAAAAAATCATTTCCACCCAAAAGCCGTCTTGCGACCGTATTCATGTCAGTTAATGAAAGACCTGTGAAGGTAGGTTTTACACTGTCTGGGATTTTAAAGTGCCAGCCATTAGAGTACACATCGCTTCCAATTTGGGTAGACCCATTATATGTTCGAACACAGATGTCCATTAGCCCGGAACTAGATTTAGGTAAGTGTCGAGCAAGATCTAAAGATGGGGTAAAGGATACACTTGTCCCATGGTTCTTCCCTAGGTCAATCCATTCGCTTCCAAAAACTCTATACCAGACTTGATGAGTAAACGAGTTAACTTTTCGATTGAATATAACGGTATGAAGTGAGCCTAAATTTCGATTTCCTTCTAAGCTAGAAATTTGCGTAGACCTAGGAATTTTGTCGAATGTATAATTCGTCGAAATTGTAATGTTGCCATGAACTCCGTTATTGGGGTCAAAAGATGCCCAGACAGACATAGTCTTTGTCCCGTCACTGTCATGAGGGATTGTAACCTCTCCACTTGCGAGCGTTACCTCTTCTCCGGACGTATCGTAATCCGGGTGACTGCTATGAACACTTGCGCCATTTAACCAGACAGAAAGGTTACTGATATTTCCATAAGTCCATGTTCTATAAGCTCCATCGCGGTCGATAGTAGCCCGCCACCTTACTTTCGAAGAGTTATTAGTAATGTCCTGACTAACTTGTTCGACGTAAAGGTTCAAATGCAATGGGCCACTAGAATTGATAAATTTAGTCATTTTCCTCTTTTTAACCTCCTACATATCGAATAACATTCACATCTTTGTCAAGATAATACTGTTCTGTTCTAAAGCGTCCGATTTGAACTGACGCGGTGAAAATACCGTTGTCGATATGAATCACCCCTTGCGAAATATACATTACTTCCTTACCTGCAGAAAACATAGAAATCCTATCATGACTGACTTTGATTGATGAACTAGCATCGTTCTTTCCAATGATGAGCCCCTCATTTGAAGCGCTCATATAGGTATCGATGAACTTTTTCATCTCCTTCAAGCCACCAAATTCTATTGATAAAAACTCAATTCTTCTGCCCGCTTCGATTAAATCAGATTCAGATTTTTTTTGGCTTTCTGCATTTGATTTTACAAAAGCATTATAGGCTTTTTCTAAATCACTGAACTGATCCATTGTCGCTTTAGCTTTTAATTCTACATCATGAAGTTGAGCTTTTTCAGCTAGAGCATTTAATTGCTCTTGAGTCAGTGATTGGTCAGCCTTGGAGTTGATGTCATTCTGGATATCTTCAGTAGCTTCTGAAAAGTCTGTAGAGACTGTTCCTACCTCTACTTTTGGAAAGGCAATCCAAACAGTAGCAGCGGTAAATATGTGTAAAATCAGCTCATTAGTTGCATTTGAGCTTTCTTTTTTCGTTAACTCAATGTCATAAAATTTCCAATCGGTGGTCAACGAGACACCTTCCACGGCGTTCCGATATCCTGCCCTAGCTTGAAAATTCGTATTATTGACAGTAGATTTTGCCCAAAAACTAAACCTAACAGCTTTATTTTTCATCTCGTCAACGGTGCCCAAACGTGTATCCCCACCGGTTCTAAACGTAACTTTTTGATTAGTCGCCTTACCGTTATAAGTAGATACAATTTTTAAAGTATTAGCTCCTCTGAATTTGATATTAGTATCTATGCTCAAAGTGAGCTGTCCTTGCGTTTGCTCCTGACTATCATCTAAAAAGTAAGTTGAGTATCGTTCTCTTAGACTACGTTTGAATAGTGAATTAAGAAAGAGATTTCTTCCACCAATCTCTACATTCTCAAAGAGAGCGGTCCACTTATACTGTGCAGGATTCTGACTGTCTGCCTCAGTGAAATCAGTGTAAGTACCTAAATAGCGCTTATTTGTGCTATCTGTTGTACTAAAACCATCACGACCGTCAGCAGAATTAGCCCAAGCTCTATGCAAGTATGGAGTGCGTCCGTCAGCTCCAGTTTTTCCTGGGATACCTTGGTCGCCTTTCGGGCCTTGCAAACCTTGGACACCAGGTACCCCCTGTTGCCCACGTTCCCCTTGAGGTCCAGGAGTCAGTTCAATTTTTTTTAGATCTTCTTTCGTCGCTACATCTTGAGCATTGATAGTGAGCTTATCAATGTTCATCACAACTTTGCCGTCACGTACGGAAACAATCTCTTGCAAACCATTCATGATTCGCAAACGTGCTAAATCCAGATCTCCAGCAGTTATATTTTTGGCATTTAACGTAATGTAATTACCAATTGCTGCAGAAACTTTTTTTGCTAGTAATTCATCAGTGGTTATTGTATTGACAATTTCTCCGACATTAGCGCTGTCTGCCTTTTTAACCCATGAACCTTCTACACGTTCCCACATTTCAACATAGCCACCATTAGGTTTAAACCATATATCTCCATTTTTGGGGTTAGTAGGGCTTGATGTATCAAGATACATACTACCTTGTTTAGTGATAAGTTCGTCTAAATACTCTATTTGACGTTGTATGGCTCCTTTATATTTATAAGTACCTTGTGCAACTCCGGCAGCATTTCCACTACTATGGGCAGATAAACCACCATCAAACGAAAGTTTGTAGGACAGCATTGGAATGTTGAAATAGATATTTTCATCCCAGTGTACTGTAACCCAGTCACCAGCTTCCATAGCCATATCACCACGCCAGGACAATGTATATGGATAAAAGTTAAAATCACGGTATTCATTGAAGACACGATCCAGAATTTCTTGTGTAACCCATGGATTTTTTAACTTCATGATATTACCTGTGGACAATCCTGATTTATACACAACCTTATCAGCAGACTTACACTCAATACCTTTCAACCTGTAAGGTATCTCGTCACGTTCTAATCCACCTGGCTTATACATATCTTTTGTGATATGTCTTGATGTTGTCTTTAACTTGATAAAATCAAGCTTCCCATTACGATTAAATCTGACGAAGCTTCCTGATAATTGCGCTAAATAAACTAACGCCTCACGATAACTTGTTTTTTCTAGTTTCTTCGCAACTTGATCATTTACTAATTGGATATTAGTATCTGTCGTGATACCTGTCAATCTCACGATTTCTGATAAAATATCCCTTGTATAAGCTGGATAAGTAAGCTGACTATCATAAGCACCAGACAATCTAACAAACTCGTCCTGTAGCTTAATTTTGGTCTTTTTATCATTACGATCTAGCTTGACCTCGGTAACAAAAAACTTGCCAAGTGGGACGGTTTTACCCGCAATTGCTACCGACATTGTTGCTGGCATCATTTCTTGCAGACCTTCAATAATCTCTTTAATTTCAATTTCTAGACTATTGATGTACCCACCACCAATTGTAAAATCATTACTATTACCGATGGAACTATCGTAAGTAGCTGATGCAATTTTGGTTTTTGTGTATCTCTTACCATTTAAGTCAAAGTTAGCCTCAAACACGCGCAGATGATTCTCTATTGCTTTGATATAATCTGATGTTACTTCTAGCATAATTCCTCCTACTGCTCGATAATAGATACAGATAAGCCGTTGTAATAAGTCACACCGTCACTCAGACGCCCCATTACTGTCTCTGTGATAGTTCCGCGATAACCAGTGATAGACTGTCCTAAAATATTTGCAGTAAAAAATCCAGCTACCAATTTAGACTTGATAAGATTTCTTTCTGCTTCTGTGATAATCCCCCATTTGATGGAGAATGTACGTTTTTCTGCAATGACGTCACCCGTCATCAATCCACTAGCACTACGACCCGTAGAAGATGACCAGATAATCTCATTATTGATGCTGATTTCAACTGGAGAAGCAAGAGCTACTCCACCTACTGATATTTCACTCATGCATACCTCCTAAATCATGAGGGGGGATTCCCCTGTTTTAATTGCAATTTCATTGATTTTATCTACAATCTTCTTGGTGATTTTATCACCATCAATTGTCAAATCAAGAGCACGAACCGCTTGTAACAACTGTGTCAGTAAGGCTAGAACTTCTGGTCCACCGCCATTATTTGACAATTCCGCTGCACGACGTGCCATTTCAAGCATTTTATTTTCCGGAGCAACAATCTCACCGTAATGCTTGTTGTCACCAATCATGGCAATTTGTGGTGTATTGGCCTTAACAAAGCCACCTTGAGCAAGTCGAGGTAGTCCAATGTAACTAAATCCACCGATATTTACACCAGGTAATTTATTAATCACGCTAATAGCGCCATTGAGTAAGCTGATACCACTATTGATTGTGCTTTCTACCGTGCCAAGTACCCCGTTAATAACACTACGTACAGCACCGCCAATGGCGCTTCCAACCATGGTTCCAACATGAGTAAACGTTGAGCGTATTTGCCCCCAAAGTCCGCTAAAGAACCCGATAATGCCCGAAAATGCATTCTTGACATTGTTATATGCTTCGCGGAATTTTGAAGAAAACCACCCTGGTATGCTAGCAAGAGCAGATTGAATATTACTCCACTTCCCTGCAAACCAACTTGCAATAGGATTGAAGATACCTGTTAAACCTGCCCACGCGCTACGGAATTTGTCTTTGAACCAATCAGGAATAGAAGCAAGATTGCTTTTTAACTCATTGTAGCGTTGAGAAAACCAGGAACCAATACCGGTAAAGATAGCAACAATGGCATCCCAAGCTTGTTTAAACTTATCCTTGAACCATTGAACAACAGGTGCAAAAATGGTCTTAACAGATTCCCACCAACGGGTGAACTCTGCAATCATCGAATCGATGTCAATTCCAAGCGCGGCCAAGAGAGATTTGATAATACCGGAAAATAGATTTTTAATTCCGTTCCAAGCTAAATCCCAATCACCTGTAAAAACACCCGTTACAAAATCAATCAAACCAGATAGAGCTTGAGCAAGACCACTGATAATATCAGAGAGTGCCGCAATAGCATTGATCAACGTTGTACCGACAACTTCTACTAATCCACTAAGAATCTCCATGAATTTTTCGACATCTACATTCGAAACAAAGTCTTCCCAAGCAGCTTTGAAAAAATCAAAAAAACTACCTAAAAGCATAGAGAGACTATCGATAGCTGGTTTTACATGAGCGTCATAAACTTCCGAAAACTTTTCGCCTAATTTTGATAGAACTGGATTGAGGTAAGTATTCCACCCATCCAAAAAGCTTTTCATCAACTGACCAAAACCACTTGTCAAAGAGTCAATAAATGGTTTTGCTTTGTCATCGTACACACGTTTCAACGCATCACCAACATCATTTACCAGTGATTCTAAACTTTCAAAAACAGGAGCAATGCCATCTAATAATCCTGTCCAAGCTTTTACTAACTGTGGAACATTCGGGACTATTGCTTTTTCAATTCCTTTAGCAAAATCTCCTGCTATCTTACTGCCTAATTCGATTACTGTACTACCAGCACTTAAAAACGCAGATACAATGGCACTACCTATACGAACCGCACCAGAAGATGTGATGACATCGTAAAAACCATTTGAGAAAGCTTGAACGATATTACCAGCAACCTCAGCTACGTTTCCTATGTTGGTAAATAGAGACACAAGAGCACTCTTAATACGCTCTTTTTGGCGCTCTAAGCCGTTAGCTATGCTTTCGGCTATAAAGACTCCTATCCCGAGAGCGATAGTCCCTATCGAGCCAACAAACTGCCCTAGAGCATAAGCTATCTTATCAAGCATGGTTTGGAATGAAGCCACAACTTTTGGATCTGTAAATATCTCTTGTAGTAATTCACCGATTCGTTTTAAAGCACTCTGAAGGCGTTCAACACCATCGAATCTAAATGAAGCGTTGAAACCATTCTGGAACAATTTGACGAGTTCAAGCAATCGTTTAAACAATCCATCAAACAGACCGTCTAATTGATTCCCACCTTCAGCAATTTTCCCCATATCGACTTCAGCGCCTTTAGGTGTTCCACCACCTCCGCCGCCTGAACCACCAGGACTGCCTCCGGAATCTCCACCACCATCTCCGCTATCGGATGAGTCAGATAGTTTATTGATTTGGTCAAATCCCATGAGAGATTTCATTTCTTGGGCAGCTTTCTTGGCTGCTTTACCAGCCCCATCCGCAGCCTTTCCGGCTCCTTTAGCGGCTTTTCCTAAGTTGCCAGCTCCTCCTGCTGCACCATCAGAAGCCTCTCCTAAATTACCAATCGCATCGGCAGTTTCTTGAATACCGGAGCCTTTCATAGACTTCTTGCCCGTAAATAGCTCCGTCAATGCTTTAAAAGCATTACCTACTGTCAGCAATTTGCTGAGCAAAAAGTTAATGACTTTGATAACTGGGGTAAAAATGTTAATCAAGCCAACTCCAATGCTTGCCATAAAGCTTTCGAACTGTAGCTTCATAATCCTAACTTGGTTAGCCCAACTATCCGATGTCCTAGCAAAGTCGCCACTAGCTAATGAAAGCTTGTCTGTTACAAATGCGAACCGCAAAGCAACTTTTTCAGCCTCAGACATTTCTTGTGTCGTCTTTCCAAATCCGTTAGCCATTGCGTAGGCATCAAGTGCTGATTGAGTCATGACAACACCTAGATCTTTAAGTGTCTCTGTTTCACCAGTAAAGACTGATTTTAGCTTTGTGTAGGCTTCATCTTGACTAATATTATAAAAAGATGCCACATCGCCCGCTAAACTAGTTAAGGCTGTCGACATCTCGTAAGCTTTCTGTTCGTTAAAACCAAAAGCTTTAGTCATCGCACCGAATGTACCGGTGTATCGTTTTGCCATGGTCTCTGATAGCCCAGAGGTATACATAGCTTGCTTTGCAAAGTCATCAACTTGCTTGCTCATGCGTGGGAAAGCAACGTCAACAACGTTTTGTACTTCGTTGAGATCTGAGCCGAGCTTGATAGCTTGAGCTCCGAAATCAACAAGTTTCTTGATTGCAAATGCTCCTGCAAGCATCTTGGCAGCTTTCGTCGCCATTCCTTGCAAGCCACTCATCTGCCCTTTAAATTGTTTGTCATTGACGACAAGGTCAAGACCAATCTGGCCAACTGTTTGTGCCAATAGCTATCACCTCCTACTTAGCCATCTCAACAAAGGCTTGTTTTAATTCTTCAAGAACTTGAGTCAAATCTTGTTCTGTTTTCTCTTTGGCAAGTTTCAATCTCCATTCGTTGCGAATACGGTGCTGTCCTTCTGAAAATACCTCTAGCATTTTAGGGTCATCTTCGCTTCGAATTTGTACGATTCGACCAAGCGGTGTTTCTCCGGACAAACCAGCTAAGAGAGCCTTGAACTCTTTCCACTTCATATTCTTAAATTCATTAGAGTATACAGATAAGCCATACTGTGTCCTAAGAGAACTGACGATTAAATCGAAATCCTCAAATAGGTCATAGTATGGCTCACTGTTCTCCCACTTCTTCTTCTCCCATGACCAATGTCATCGCTGCTTCAATAACTTTAGTTAAATCAGAAAAATTCAAGCGCATTTCATTAAGTGTTTTGCGACTATTCTCAGGGAAGATTAGCTCAAACATTTCCATCATTTTTTTGGCAGATGGAGTTCCTTCTTCATCACCGATAGTCTGCATCAGAGTCAGTACAGTTGTTGCATCTGTATTGACTTCAATTTCAGCATCTTTAATTTTCAATTTTGGATTTTCTTCAAAATTGAGTTTTTCTGTGATATCAATTACTTTTGACATTATTCGGTTTCCTTTTCTTCAAATAAAATGTTGATCAGTACTTGACCAGTTCGATTTTCTTTGCTTGCCATAGCTTCGATTCGCTCTTTGGATTTACCGCTTAAATCAACGGTATCTCCAGCCTTGTATTCAATACCTGTATCGATATCAATAAAAGCCATGGTTGCTATTGCGTTGGTTTCTTCAGCTTCAGCCATATTTCCTCCTTAAAATAAAAAGAGGGTCGAAACCCTCTAAATTAACCTGCTGGCACCACTTCCGGTTTACCATTTGACATGACATCAAATGATAATGGTGCAACACCAGTTGAATCCCCTGAAATAAAGTCCTTAAGATTGATAACCGCGTCTTTAAATTTGATTTTAGTTCCATCTGGGAAAGTCCATTGGAAGTCCGCTTCAGAATCGCGACCATTTTTAAACGCAAGACCTGCGATGTAGTCGTTACCGGCATCACCTACGTTTCGTTTACCAGAAACAGAAATTGTAACTGACTTCGCAGTCATCAAACGACGTGTCCAACCTTTTTGGTCAAATGGTTTCCATTCTTCAACACCATTGTCAAATGATACTGAGAATGATTCCATGTCTGCAATATCAACAAGTGATTCAACTCCTGCAGTTCCTTTATTTACTTGGAACTGGTTTTCATATACGGGGAATACCCCAGTTTTCTGAGCCATTAGTTGCCCTCTCTTTCGTAATATAAATCAAGCTCGATAACACGCTCATACACGTTATTATCATCTGTTCCTACGTCCACAGGCTCGTTCTGTAATAAGGCAATCATCTTAATAGGTGTTCCACCGATAACAACCGATTCAGCCTCAAATAGACGATTGTAGAGGTACTGAGCACGCTTCTCAGTCTCATTCGCATTCTTGTTCCAGTGAATTAAGATGCTGATTGATTTGACATCATAGCTTGTCAGTGATCTGCCTCCGATTGCTACCCGAGGACCATCGATTGTCTTTCGTTGGTAAATGCCTATACTATTTTCTTGCTTATTATCGATCTTGCCAATGTAGTAGTTGTTAGCTGCATTAAATGTTTTAATCCAGTCACGGACTTCAGCTAATGTAATCATGCTTAAACCCCCGTGATTTGTTTGTAAAGTCGCCCGTAGGCTTGTTTTATTTTGTGTGACTTCTTGCCACCATCAGCCCAATCCTCAAACCACTTTCCTTTTGCATGAGGATTTTCTTTCGTCTGGAATTGATATTCAGGATGAAAGTACAATCGTCTTGCGTAAGGAGTGGAATGTACCAGGCTTACTACACCTTGGGATGAACGTGAGTAGTCTGGAGCCATTGCTTCGCCTTGCAACACACCTTTATCAAAAGGCACTACCTGCGCCTGCACAACTTCCGTATGCAGGTATTCAGCAGTCTGTTCCAGTGCTATGATTTGAGCCCTTTCCAGTTTGCGGATAGTGCCAAAATCTAGCTTTACTGTAGAATTCACAAACATAGCATCACTCCAATCCGATGTAGGTATAGTTGACAGTCCCATCTGGATTTCTAGCTTTCCGGCTATCCACAATCCTCCTGACAATACCAAATACAATTGCAGTCCCACCGCTCAATGTAGGCAAATACGGTGCAATATCACCAACGAAATAAGCTGACCCAGTAATTTGGACCAGCTTCTTCTGTTCGGTTAGGACTGTTTTGGCACCGTCCTGATAATTGCATTTTAGATTTTCTCTAAACGCCTCCAAAGGTTCGCCATCTTCAGAAACTCCCTCTTGGTTGACTGTGACTGTGATTGGCGTCTGACAAAATTGAGGTAAGACAAGTTGTGGAAATTTCATCAAATAACCCTCCTCGTCAATCCTGTTTGCTTCAAAAGTTCATAGGTTTTGCGATAAATAACAATACCTTGTTCGGTGGCAATGTTCCAATTTGATCCTAATTGCATTGACACACCATTAATACTGTAGTTTGAAACTGTAGTAGCTATCAAATCAGCATTAACCTCTTCAAAGTCAACAATCTGACAACAAGCCTTTCGGATAACTTCCTGCTGAAATGGCGTCAGATTGTCGAATCCAATGCCACGGATTCGGTTGAACGTAAGTATATCAATCTTGTCAGAAGCTGATTTAAGTTTGCTAGCCAGAACTTCTGAATCAGCAGAAATCACACCAACAAACGTCTTTTTGTAATAATCTGGACTAGCATACATGACTGTTACTCCTTAGCTCCTTTGAGCTTCTTGATTTCATCCTTAGCATCTTTCAAGTCAGCTAAAACTTTTTCGTACTCCTCTTTTGAAACCTTGTCGACAGATTCACCATATTTTAATTCACCATCTTCGTAGATTTCAAAGCCACGACCAACAAAATCATTGATCGCTGACTCATCGATATCATAGACGCGAGCGCCTTTAATTGCTTTTAATACCATATGCTACACCATCCTTTCTTACGCTGTCGCGTTGATAAAGATACCAGCTGCTTTGTTCTTGATCAAGAATGCATCCATGTAGAAGCGAGATTGGAGCAAATAGTTGTCAGCTGTACGTGAGTCATGACCTGGTGTAAATACTTTGATGTAAGAGTATTTTTCACGAGCAACTTCACAAGATGGGTGGATTAATATGAAGTTCATTTGTTTCGCTTCATCTGTTGCGACACAGCCATTTGTAAAGTTGTATTGTGATTTCATGCGAGCTGATTGCACTTGTTTGATTTTAACGTCATCAAGGCTATAGATAGAGCGTTTGACGTCGCCATTTGAACCATTCACTCCTAGCACACGTTGGATGTCTTTAGCCTGTTTGAAGAGCTTGTTGACAGCTGGAGTGACGTACAAAATGCGACCTTCAGACGGAACACCTGCTTCGTCCATTTTTTCCATGGCGTCATCAAATTTTTGCAAGATATTTTCTGCAGTCAATGTTGTAGTGTCGATAGTAGCACCGTTAGCAGTATACTTGCCTGCTTCTGTGTAGAGTTTTGAGAACACGTAGCAATCTTTTTCAGGAATACCTTGTTCAGTTTCCAGAGTATTTTGGACATTGGCAATAGAGACGACAAGGTTTGTTTCATCAACATCCATAGGATCGATTGCAAATTCGATGTCGCGATCATGTTCGAGTTTCTTTGGTTCCCAATCGTTTGAGATTGTTCCAGAATTAAAACCGATAGTTTGACGATTGTGGTCTTTGTAACCAGATACTGTGATGTTCGGCAACTTGATTGTTTGAGCGTTGATAAATTTCACTTGTGGATTTGAGTTAAACAAATCTACAGACGCAAGTTCTTTTGCATATTTTTGATGCAAAGCTTGTTCAAATTGTTCTGCGTAGTTATAAACTGTCATAATTTAATTCTCCTTTTTCTTAAAGACC
>CAJPRB010000028.1:0-14643 GCA_905372925.1 uncultured Streptococcus sp. | reverse complement strand
GCTCGTTTGAGTGCTTTGAGAAAGTATATGCAGCACCACGATGACCTGCCTGTCAATATCAGCTTTATCATGGAAGGGGCAGAGGAGTCTGCTTCCATGGATCTAGATAAGTATTTAGAGAAACACGCAGACAAACTTCGTGGGGCGGACTTGCTAGTCTGGGAGCAAGGGACCAAGAACGCCTTGGAACAGCTGGAAATCTCTGGCGGAAACAAGGGAATTATAACCTTTGATGCCAAGGTAAAAAGTGCGGATGTGGATATCCACTCGAGTTATGGTGGTGTTGTGGAGTCAGCACCGTGGTATCTCCTTCAGGCTCTAAGTAGCCTACGTGCTGCAGATGGTCGTATCTTGGTAGAAGGCTTGTACGAGGATGTTCAAGAGCCAAATGAACGAGAACTAGCCTTGGTAGATACCTATGCCCAACGCAATCCTGAGGAAATTAGTCGCATTTATGGCTTGGAATTGCCTCTCTTACAAGAGGAACGTGCAGCCTTTCTAAAACGGTTCTTTTTCGAGCCGGCCTTTAATATCGAAGGGATTCAGTCAGGTTATCAAGGGCAAGGGGTTAAAACGATTTTGCCAGCAGAAGCCAGTGCTAAGCTAGAGGTTCGTTTGGTTCCTGGCTTAGAACCGCATGATGTTCTGGAAAAAATTCGGAAACAGCTAGACAAAAATGGCTTTGATAAGGTAGAATTATACTATACCTTGGGAGAGATGAGCTATCGAAGCGATATGAGCGCGCCAGCCATTCTCAATGTGATCGAGTTGGCCAAGAAATTCTATCCACAGGGCGTTTCAGTCTTGCCGACAACAGCGGGGACAGGACCTATGCATACGGTCTTTGATGCCCTAGAGGTACCAATGGTTGCCTTTGGTCTGGGAAATGCTAATAGCCGAGACCACGGTGGAGATGAAAACGTGCGAATCGCCGATTACTACACCCATATTGAATTAGTAGAGGAGCTAATTAGAAGCTATGAGTAGAGATATTATCAAGTTAGATCAGATCGATGTGACCTTTCACCAAAAGAAAAGAACCATCACAGCGGTCAAGGATGTGACCATTCACATCCAAGAAGGGGATATCTACGGAATCGTTGGATATTCTGGAGCAGGAAAATCAACCCTTGTACGGGTGATTAACCTCTTGCAAAAGCCATCTGCAGGGAAAATTACCATTGATAACGACGTCATTTTTGATGGCAAGGTGACCTTGACGGCAGAGCAGTTGCGTCGTAAACGTCAGGATATTGGAATGATTTTCCAGCATTTCAACCTGATGAGTCAAAAGACAGCAGAGGAAAATGTAGCCTTTGCCCTCAAACACTCTGGACTCAGCAAGGAAGAAAAGAAAGCCAAAGTAGCTAAGTTGTTAGACTTGGTTGGCTTGGCGGATCGTGCTGAAAACTACCCCTCACAACTATCAGGAGGGCAAAAACAGCGTGTAGCCATTGCGCGTGCCTTGGCAAATGATCCGAAAATTTTGATTTCAGATGAGTCAACGTCTGCCCTTGACCCTAAGACAACCAAGCAGATTTTGTCCTTGCTACAAGATTTGAACCAAAAATTAGGCTTGACCGTTGTCCTGATTACACACGAAATGCAGATTGTTAAAGACATTGCCAACCGTGTAGCAGTCATGCAGGATGGTCGTTTGATTGAAGAAGGCAGTGTCCTTGAAATCTTCTCAGACCCTAAACAGCCTTTGACCCAAGACTTTATCTCAACTGCGACAGGTATTGATGAAGCCATGGTCAAGATTGAGAAGCAAGAAATCGTAGAGCATTTATCTGAGAACAGTATCTTAGTGCAGCTCAAGTATGCAGGAGCTTCGACAGACGAGCCACTTTTGAATGAATTGTACAAACATTACCAAGTAACAGCTAATATTCTCTATGGAAATATCGAAATTCTCGATGGCACTCCTGTTGGAGAATTGGTTGTGGTCTTGTCGGGTGAAAAAGCAGCGCTAGCAGGCGCTCAAGAAGCTATCCGTCAGGCTGGTGTGCAGTTAAAAGTATTGAAGGGAGGACAGTAAGATGACAGAGTTTATTCAAACTTACTTACCAAATGTCTACAAGATGGGCTGGGCTGGTCAGGCAGGCTGGGGAACAGCTATCTACCTAACTCTTTATATGACAGTTCTTTCCTTCATCATCGGAGGGTTCTTGGGGCTAGTGGCAGGTCTCTTCCTTGTCTTGACAGCGCCAGGTGGCGTCTTGGAAAATAAAGTCGTTTTCTGGATTTTAGATAAGATTACCTCTATTTTCCGTGCGGTACCATTTATCATCCTTTTGGCGATCTTGTCTCCGCTTTCTCACTGGATTGTTAAGACTAGTATTGGGCCAAATGCAGCCCTTGTGCCACTTTCTTTTGCAGTCTTTGCCTTCTTTGCCCGTCAGGTGCAGGTTGTCTTGGCTGAGCTGGATGGCGGTGTCATTGAGGCGGCTCAAGCGAGCGGGGCGACATTCTGGGACATCGTGGGTGTTTACCTATCAGAAGGTCTTCCAGATTTGATTCGTGTGACGACTGTAACCTTGATTTCCCTTGTCGGGGAAACAGCCATGGCTGGTGCGGTCGGAGCTGGCGGTATTGGTAATGTAGCCATTGCTTATGGATTTAACCGTTTCAATCACGATGTAACAGTTCTAGCAACCATTATCATCATCTTGATTATCTTCACGATCCAGTTCTTGGGAGATTTCCTTACCAAGAAACTAAGTCATAAATAAAAAGAGCCGAAGGGCTCTTTTTTAGTGATTAGATTTTGTGTGTAAACTTTTTACGAATAGCTTGCCCAATCACAGCACCAATCAAGGCACTAAGGAGAATACTTGCGACAAAGAGAAGGATTTTGTCTAATTCTGGAGCGACCATGATACGGTCAATGTATTCTTGGGATTTTCCACGCGCGAGTAAGGTAGCCACGTAAGCTTTGGGACTGATCCACATGAGGAAGATAGGGCCACTTGTACTAAAAGCAAAGACGAGGAAGGAGAGGGTGTTTTTGATTCGATCTTTGTAATTGCCGAGATGAGCGATGGCATCTGCTGCAAGGCCACAGGCGATAGCTGGTAGAAAAGCGCCAGCGTCGTGTTTACTAGCTAGAAAAAAGAGAGCCATAAAGAGTCCGAGAGTGGTAATCGCTCCAAAACGAGGAACCTTTGCTAAAAGAAGCATGTAGACGCTTCCCCCGACAAGGGCAGAAAAGGCAGGCGCGTAGAACATATTGCCCGTTGAGTCTACCAAGTGTCCAAGTAATACTCCAATCCCTAGACAAAGGAAGTAGAGAACGACGGCTAAGAGGGTAGTTAAGATATTTTTCTTCATGAGAATCTCCTTATATAAAACTGTCAAAATCAATTGTATCACGCTTTTAGAGGATTGTAAATGGGAGCTCTATGTTTTTGAAAACGTTTGAAATATGATATAATAGTTACATAGTTGTTTTAAGGAGGATATTATGGGAAAGTTTCTAGAATTCGTCTTTAATCGTTTCTTTTTAGGAATGATTGCGACGGCTTTTTTCTGGTTATTAACACTAGCAGGAGGTGCGGTCTTTGGTTTGGCACCAGCTAGTGCAACTCTTATGAGTTTATATGCGGAGCACGGTTATACTTATCGAGCTTATAGTTTGAAAGAAGCTTGGGAATTGTATAAGAGTAACTTTGTCAAGAGTAACCTAGCTTTCTATAGTTTTGTACTTGTAGATCTAGTCTTAGTCTATGGTTTGTACCTTTTGGTTCAATTGCCTCATCAGACTATCTTCCATCTCTTGGCAACCTTTCTCAATATCCTTGTTGTTGCCTTTGTTTTTTTGGCTTATACCGTTTCATTGAAACTCCAAGTTCACTATGAGCTCTCTTATCGAAATACCGTAAAACTCGCTCTTATCGGGATTTTTATGAATTTGCCGGCAATTGCCAAGGTTTTATTTGGTACGGTCATGCTTGTAGGAATTGGTTACTATATGCCTGCCCTCCTCTTTTTCGTAGGGATTGGGATGTGGCATTTCTTTATCAGTGATATGTTGGAACCTGTATATGAAAGTATCCATGAAAAATTGGCGACAAAATAAAATGAAGCCGTTCTGGCTCCACTCGCTCTTGCGCATCTATACCTTGGTGATGATTGTCATCATTGCAAGTTTTGCGGTCATGCTCTCCTATGCTGACTGGAGTTCCCGTGAAAAAGAAGCCCAGCGAGTAGCTCAACGTGTAACGACTCGAACAGTGAGTGAGATTGAATATTACCACAGGGAGTCGACTCAGCTAGCGCAGGAACTGGTTGAAAATCGAGCACGGATAGAGGGAATTTATAAGTATTTTAGCCTCAGTACATCGGATTATTTTTACTGGCTGTTGCAACGCAAAGCGTCTCCCTATGTCTCAGTATCCTTGTATGAAAATATTGATGATTTGTATGTAAGAAATGACTTTGTGACAGGTGTTGCAATTGTTTTGCAAGACTACAAGGAAGTCTACGTTTCTACTAGGGAGAAACGTAGCGGGGAGAAAATTCTTGCTGAGGATTTCAAACCAGCAGCCAATAGTTTTGCCATACCAGTACTTGATCCTAACTCCGATCAGTCTCTAGGTGTTATCTACATTTCTTTATCGCAGGATGTACTTTACCAAGCAATTGATAATACTCGCGGTCTGATTCCTGTGGCCGTGACGATCACCTCCCCTTTTGATACTGAATTGTTTCATATAGGGGAAAATGTAGTAGCTGAACGGGAAAATTGGATTGTTGGTTTGACATCACATGGCTATCAAGTCCAATCAGCAGTTCCAAAGAATTTTGTTCTTACTGGGACTTTAACTAGTTCCGCTGTCATTGTTGGTTTGAGTGGTCTCTTTATTATTATTTTATATGTGACCTTGAGGCAGACCTTCTCCAATTACCAAAGGCAGGTTGTGGATTTGGTGGAGTCTATTGAGGTTATTGCCCAAGGAGAAGAGGGCCTTCGGATCGATACTTCTGAAAAAGATCAGGAATTGCTCCTCATTGCAGAAACAACCAATGATATGTTGGATCGACTGGAAAAAAATATCCATGATATCTATCAGCTGGAGCTCAGTCAGAAAGATGCCAATATGCGGGCCTTACAAGCTCAAATCAATCCTCACTTTATGTACAATACCTTAGAGTTTCTGCGCATGTATGCCGTCATGGAAAGCCAAGATGAACTGGCGGATATTATCTATGAATTTAGCAGTTTACTACGCAATAATATCTCCGACGAGCGGGAAACGACGCTGAAGCAAGAATTAGAATTTTGTCGCAAATACAGCTATCTCTGTATGGTGCGTTATCCAAAGTCAGTTGCCTATGGTTTTAAGATCGCACCCGAATTAGAAAATATGAGGATTCCCAAGTTTACGCTCCAACCATTGGTAGAAAACTACTTTGCCCACGGTATTGACCACCGCCGAACAGACAATGTGATCAGTATAAAGGTTTTGAAGGGCCAAGGTTTTGTTGAAATCTTAGTGGTAGACAATGGTCGCGGGATGACTGCTGAGAAATTAGCTAGCTTGCAAGAAAAACTAACTCAGAGAAGTTTTGAGCACGAAGCAAGCTACAGCGGGGAGCGACAGTCAATCGGAATAGTCAATGTACACGAACGCTTTGTCCTCTATTTTGGGGATCGCTACCAAATCAGTGTCGAGTCAGCTGAGCAAGAAGGTGTTCGTTACCGTATTACTATTCAAAATGAATAGAAAGGAAGGGAAATGTATAAAGTTTTATTAGTAGACGACGAGTATATGGTGACAGAGGGGCTCAAGCGATTAATCCCCTTTGAAAAATGGGATATGCAAGTCGTCGCAACAGCTAATCACGCAGATGATGCTTTGGACTACGTTAAGGAAAATCCAGTAGATGTGATCATTTCCGATGTCAATATGCCAGATAAGACAGGGCTTGAGATGATTAAGGAAATGAAGGAGCTGCTTCCAGATACCTATTATATCTTGCTGTCTGGTTATCAGGAGTTTGATTACGTCAAAAAAGCCATGAACCTTAGTGTCGTGGATTATCTGGTGAAGCCAGTGGATAAGGTGGAGTTGAGTCATCTATTAGAAAAAATTGCGAGACAGCTTCAGGAAAAGGTGGAGCAAAGCCAAACTCTCAGCCAAGAATTGGATGAAGAGGGCTTTATCAACTTCTTAGCGGGTAAAGACAACTGGTGGATAGGTCTTTCCAAGGAAAAGCAAGGCTCCTTCACTATTCCTTACTATGTTTTAGGTCAAGACTGGCAGATTTTTATCTCTGATCAACCACTAGATGGAATCGTAGTAACGCCTTTTGAAGCGCCCTACCAACAAGCCTTTGAAAAATGGAAGATCAACGCAGAAAAAGCCCTTTTCTACGGTTCAGTTAATCTAGAAAAATCCGAGAGTTTGTTTGCTTATTACGAGCCGATTTATCGGGTGATTATCCAAGGGAATATCAATCAAATCATCGAGGAATTAACCCTGCTGGAGAAGGTTGTCTTAGAGAACACACCGCGCGTGGCTATCACCAAACAACTCTTTACTCAGTTTGTCATGGATGTCTTCCACTTGTTTGAGCACTTAAAAGCGGATGATATGACCGAGATTGTCAAAGCTATCCATGCCATTAACACTTTTGAAGAATTGGTTGCCTATATCAAAGAAACCTTGACCAAGTTCTTTGGCCAGTACCGCATGAATGAAAATGTGGTGAGTGTTCTGGAGGTGATTGGGCGTGATTATCAGAAAGAGCTCTCGCTTAAGGATATCAGCAAGGATCTCTTTATCAATCCTGTCTACCTCGGTCAGTTAATCAAGCGAGAAACCAACTCAACCTTTGCGGAATTGCTCAATAAACAGCGGATCAAGGCGGCGCAACAGCTCTTGCTTTCAACCAATGATAGTATTGAAGATGTTTGCTATGCTGTTGGTTACAGCAATGTTGGATATTTCTACAAGGTCTTCCGTAAATTGTGCGGAAAATCACCAAAAGCTTATCGCAAACAAGTCGAAAGTTCCCTGTAAAACTTGTATTTACATACAAAAAATGCTATAATGTTCAAAATACCTTAAGGAGGAAAAATTATGAAAAAGAAACCAATTTATCTTTGGGTTTTATTAGTTCTATCAGCATTGATTTCAGCTATGTCTTTGTTTGGAATACTAAGTCCAGTTCCTAGTAAAGAAACACTAGGTGCCAGTCAAGCTCAAGTTCAAGGTGCTAGCGCCCAGCAACTAGAGGATACGATTAATTATCTACATAAGACAGCTGAATTATCGCATTCGACTGTTAACATCGTTTTGATTATTTTATCTGCGATTTTAGTAGTCGCAGGTATTGTGCTCTTGGTTCGTAATCATTTGCAATATGCAAATTATGCTTACATTGCTTATGTTTTGCTTGCCATTGTTGGTTCGATTTATACTTATATGGGTATGCAAGATGCTGTACAAGCTATCCGTGATGAAACTTTGCGACTAGGGACAGAAGTCCTTGGAAAGGGAACAACGATTTTATTTGTTGTTATCAATGTCCTCTTTTTAGCTTTAGTCTTTTACAAGATGTGGCGCCAGCAAAAAGATTTGGCTGAAGAAGCCGAAGCAGAGGAAGTTGCCTAAGTATTGACAAAAGAGAGCTATCAAGTTACAATTTTGGTAGTTCTTTTAATATCCAAAAATAAAAATCGAGGTCAATATGAAAAAAATATCCTTAGTTTATATCAGTTTGAGCGGGAATACAGAGAGTTTTGTAACCCGACTTAAGGACTATCTCTTGTCCCAGTACGAAGGGATTGAGGTCCAAAAGATTCATATCAAGGATTTGGTCAAGGAAGGCCAAGAATTCTTTGAAATGGAGCATCCCTATGTCGCTTTCTTGCCGACCTATCTGGAAGGTGGAAATGGTGTCGATAACGGCGATGTTGAGATTCTTACGACTCCAGTGGGCGACTTTATCGCTTATGGAGACAATGCTAGTAAGTGTTTTGGGGTAGTGGGATCTGGTAATCGCAATTTTAACAATCAATACTGCCTGACAGCCAAGCAGTATAGCCAGCGCTTTGGCTTCCCGGTCCTAGCAGACTTTGAAATGCGTGGTATGCTGGGAGATATTAAAAAAGTCGCAGCGATTATTGCGGATTTGTATGGATTGGATTCAGAAAGTTAGAATCGTTCAAGTAGGCAGTTGGATTTTCTCAACTGCCTTTTGAATGCAGAAAAAAGCACCCAGAAGAGGGTGCTGCTTTGTGAACTAACCTGCTTTTCCGATGGCAAGTGCATAGATAAAGAAGATGGCAAATCCAAAGAGGAAAATCAATCCTGCAATGGCGAGGAGTTTCAACCAAGAAGGAAGATTTTTATTTTCACCTGTGACCAACACATAGTTCAAAAGGGCAAAGAATGGTGTTGTCAGAAAAGATCCAATCATGGCAAAGCGGAGCATGGTTGAAACTTGACCGGCAAAGAACTTGATGATGACGATACCAATGATAGCTGTGATGGTCATCCAGATGTTCAAAGATTTACGATTATCCTCTTTTTGATTTGCCAAGAGTTGAAGGGAGGCCTGATTGACACGTGAATAGCCATCGATGACAGTAATGACTGTCCCAAAGATACAGAGGAAAGCGATGAAGGTAATCAAATATCGAGACCATTCGCCAAGGACAGAGGCGTACATGCCCACAAATTGAGAGATGTATTTGGCTGAAGCGGCTTCAACTGCTTGACCTGTAGGATATTGAATGAGTGCTCCTAGTGCCACAAAGAATACAGCTAGGATACCAGTCCCAATGTACCCAACGTTAAAGTCGAAAAGAGCATCCGCTGTATTAAAGTTAACGGTCTTTTTCTTTTCAGCAGACCAGAGTGAGTTGATGGCTGAAATTTCAATAGGGGCAGGCATCCATCCTAAGAGGGAAACGATAAAAGGGAGGGCCGCCATTTGCCAAGGTGTCTTTTCGATAAAATCCGAGCTGTATTCTGGGTGCTTAACTGCAGCAATGATGACGGCAAGAACAGTTGCAATAGTCAAGGCAGACATGATCCATTTTGCCATACCGTCCAATAGTTTGTAACCCCCAAAGAGCAACATAGCCCAAATGACCGCAACAAGGATGAGAGACCATTGAGTGATGCTAAGACCAATCATTGGAAAGGCGCTAGCAATGATAGCTGAGCAAAGGATGGCGACACCGGCAGTATTGACCAAGGCAGAAAAGACATTGAGAATAAAGAAAATCCAGAGATAGAGTTTTCCTTTTTCGGCATAACCTTCCACCAAGGTTTTACCAGTGTCGGCAGTATATTCGGCACCAAAACGGAAAAATGGATATTTAAAAACATTGGCTAAGATGACCAAGAGAAGCAGAGACCATCCATAAGAACCACCGGCTTGAGTGGAGGATACGATGTGAGAACCTCCAACGGCAGCAGAAGCCATTAGGATTCCTGGCCCCATTGCTTTCAGCTTGCTTGCCCAGGTAGATTGGTGTGATGAAGTAACTTGTGACATAAAAACCTCCCATTTTTGAATTTTCAGAATAATCTGAATAGATAAGTTCTATTCTACAAGAAACTTATGAAAAATGCAAGAGAATTTTTGAAAAATTTAGAAAATTTCAGAAAAATCATATGAAAGATATGATTATCACAGGAAAATAATCTTGATGGAACTAAAAAATCCGAGAAGAAAGCTTCTCGGATTCCCTTATTTCAGTTGCTCAGTGATTTCCTTAGAAAGCAGGAGTCCCAAACGATAACCTTTATTGATGTAGTCAATCACATCATTGATATTTTCCGTTGTTTGGATCCTTTCGCGTATGTCTGTTTTGAAAGCTTCGTCCCTCAGAAGCTGTTCCTGAAGGAGTTGTTGAAGTTTTTCTTTTTCGTATTTATTGATGAGAAAAAGAACGACAAGACTGATAAGAACTAAGATATAAGCATACTGGCTCATAAAATTTCTCCTGGTTTGATAAAAAAGTTGATGGCATAAGAAAAGCGAAAGAAATTTTCGCTTTTCAACTAAGTGATTAGACTAGCGGAACAGGTATCCGACAGATAAAACAAGACGGTCTTGACCTTTAACTGAAAAGTCCGTCCAATTCTAATGAAGACTAGTAAAGCGTTTAGGCAATTCGCCATAGTTACGACGTATTGTAATAGAAATCGATGTTATTTCTATTACAATACTAGTGAAGCAGTTAGCTAGTCCGCATACTAAGCGGCTAGCGTCTAACAATTAGGAACTTTAGTTCCAATTGTTAGTACTGAATCACATCTTCTCTGGCGCTTCTACTCCAAGCAAACGAAGGGCTTCTTTGAGAACAACAGCTGTTGCGTAGCTGAGGGCTAAACGGCTGTCGCGCTCTGGGCTTTCATCCAGGATACGAGTGTGGGCATAGTATTTATTGAAGGCTTGAGCCAAGCTGATTGCATACTTGGCAATGAGCGATGGATCATAGTTAACAGATGCGCGTTTGATGACACGGGCAAAGTCTTGGAGAAGTTTGACAATTTCCCAGCTTTCAGCATCATTTAGACTGTAATTTGCTTGAGCATTTGGTTGGAAGTCTGCTTTTCTAAGTAGAGACTGAATACGAGCGTAAGCGTATTGGATGTACGGACCAGTTTCCCCTTCAAAAGAAACCATAGCTTCGAGGTCAAAGTCGTAACCATTTCGGCGGTCAGTCTTGAGGTCGTAGAATTTAACAGCTCCCACTCCAACAGCCTGGGCAACCTGTTCCTTGTTTTCGAGGTCAGGATTTTTCGCTTCGATTTGTGCTTTGGCACGGCTGATAGCTTCCTGAAGGGTAGGTTCGAGCAGGATGATATTTCCTTTACGAGTAGAGAGCTTTTGACGATTCTTGGTTACCAAACCGAAGTCTACGTGAATCATATCATCGCTCCAGTCAAATCCCATTTTTTTCAAGACGGCTTTTAACTGTTTAAAGTGGTTAGACTGCTCTTGACCAACTGCGTAGACATTTTTAACAAAATTGTAAGTACGTGCACGGTAGATAGCTGTCGCAATGTCACGTGTGATGTAGAGGGTTGCACCGTCAGATTTCTTAATCATAGCAGGTGGAAGTTCAACATCATCGAGGTTGACAATGCTAGCTCCACGTGATTCTTCTAGTAAACCTTTTTCTTCAAGGATTTGCACGGCTTCGTCCATCTTGTCATTATAGAAGGCCTCCCCGTTTAAGCTATCAAATTCAACATTCAACAGTTTGTAAATGCGGTTGAACTCAACCAAACTTTCGTCACGGAACCATTGCCAAAGTTGAGTTGCTTCTGGATCGCCATCTTCCAATTTTTTAAACCAGAGACGTCCTTCATCATCAAGAGCTGGATCATTTTCGATTTCAGCATTGATGCGAACGTACAATTTTAACAATTCGTCAATTGGATTAGCTTCTACGGCTTCCTTACTTCCCCATTTTTTATAAGCAACCATGAGAAGACCAAACTGTTTACCCCAGTCTCCAAGGTGGTTGATTTTAATAGTGTTGTAGCCCATTTTCTTAAAGATATTAGAAAGAGCATCTCCGATAACAGTTGAACGTAAGTGACCTACTGAGAAAGGTTTTGCGATGTTTGGACTTGATAGGTCAATCGTGATATTTTGCTCTTTGCCTTCCGTTTGTTGAGCGTAGTCAGATCCTTTTTCGATGATCTCTTTGATAACTGCTCCAGAAATGGCAGCTTTATCAAGGAAGAAGTTGACGTAAGGACCAGTTGCAACAACTTTTTCAAAGGCTTGGCTGTTGATTTTTTCAGCGATTTCAGCAGCAATTATTTGAGGGGCTTTGCGTTCGACTTTTGCAAGTGAGAAAGCAGGAAAAGCGATATCTCCCATGTCAGAGTTTTTTGGTTGTTCTAGTAAATTTAAAATAGCCTCTTGATCTAGGCTATCGATGACGCTAGCCAATTCACTAGCAATCAGTTTTTTTGTACTCATAAGTAGGCTCCTTTTGGACTTTTATTCTATTTTATCATAAATTTAGTGAAAGAAGAAAGATTTTTTTGAATTATTCAGTTTTTTTGGTATAATTATATCTAAAAATAAACCCGTAATCGGTTATAAATATTCATGTAAGAGGTTGATATGAGAAAAAAAGAACGGCACCAGTTGATTAAAAAGATGATCACTGAGGAAAAACTAGGAACCCAAAAGGAAATTCAAGATCGTTTAGAACTTTGCAATGTGTTTGTGACACAGACGACCTTGTCTCGTGACTTGCGTGAGATTGGCTTGATCAAGGTCAAAAAAAATAATAAGGTTTACTATGTTCTAGCTAATGAGACAGACAAGATTGATTTGGTAGAGTTTTTGTCGCATCATTTAGAAGGAGTTGCAAGAGCAGAATTCACCTTGGTACTTCATACTAAACTTGGAGAAGCGGCGGTTCTAGCAAATATTGTTGATGAAAATAAGGACGAGTCGATTTTAGGGACGGTTGCTGGTGCCAATACCTTACTGGTTATTTGTCGAGACCAGCAAGTTGCTAAGATCATGGAAGAGCGTTTGCTAGATTTGATGAGGGATAGATAGGGTTTTGGGACTTGTTCTCAAGCCTTATTTTTGACAAGGAGAGAGTCAATATGACGACAGAAAAACTATCACCTGGTATGCAGCAGTATGTGGATATTAAAAAGCAATATCCAGATGCTTTTTTGCTCTTTCGAATGGGTGATTTTTATGAATTGTTTTATGAGGATGCGGTCAATGCGGCGCAGATTTTAGAGATTTCACTGACCAGTCGTAATAAAAATGCAGAAAATCCGATACCCATGGCTGGTGTTCCCTATCATTCTGCCCAGCAGTATATCGATGTTTTGATTGAGCAGGGCTATAAGGTGGCTATTGCCGAGCAGATGGAAGACCCTAAACAAGCGGTTGGGGTTGTCAAGCGAGAGGTGGTTCAGGTCATCACACCTGGAACGGTAGTCGATAGCAGTAAGCCGGATAGTCAGAATAATTTCTTGGTTGCCATAGATCGTGATGGCAATAAATTTGGCCTAGCTTATATGGATCTGGTGACAGGTGATTTTTATGTGACGGGTCTATTGGACTTTACTCTCGTTTGTGGGGAAATCCGTAATCTCAAGGCGCGAGAAGTGGTGCTGGGTTATGACTTGTCTGAGGAAGAAGAACAAATCCTCAGCCGTCAGATGAATCTGGTGCTTTCCTATGAGAAGGAAGGCTTTGAGGATATCCATTTACTGGATTCACGACTGGCAGCTGTGGAGCAAGCAGCAGCTAGTAAGCTCCTCCAGTATGTTCACCGGACCCAGATGCGGGAATTGAACCATCTCAAACCAGTTATCCGCTATGAAATCAAAGATTTCTTACAGATGGACTATGCGACCAAGGCTAGTCTGGATTTGGTTGAAAATGCCCGTTCAGGCAAGAAGCAAGGCAGTCTTTTCTGGCTTTTGGATGAAACCAAAACAGCTATGGGTATGCGACTCTTGCGTTCTTGGATCCATCGTCCTTTGATTGATAAGGAGCGAATCATCCAACGTCAAGAGGTGGTGCAGGTCTTTCTTGACCACTTCTTTGAGCGCAGTGATTTAACAGACAGTCTCAAGGGTGTTTATGATATCGAACGCTTAGCTAGTCGGGTTTCTTTTGGCAAGACTAATCCCAAGGATCTCTTGCAGTTGGCGACTACCTTATCCAGTGTGCCACGGATTCGAGCGATTTTAGAGGCAATGGAGCAGCCTGCTCTGGGCTATCTCATCGCACAGTTGGATGCCATTCCTGAGTTGGAGAGCTTGATTAGCGCAGCGATTGCTCCTGAAGCTCCTCATGTGATTACGGAAGGTGGCATTATCCGAACGGGATTTGATGAAACTTTGGATAAATACCGTCGAGTGCTCAGAGAAGGGACCAGTTGGATTGCTGAGATTGAGGCTAAGGAGAGAGAGAACTCTGGCATCAGTACGCTCAAGATTGACTACAATAAAAAGGACGGTTACTATTTCCATGTGACCAATTCGCAACTGGGAAATGTGCCGGCTCACTTTTTCCGAAAGGCGACGCTGAAAAACTCAGAACGCTTTGGTACTGAGGAACTAGCCCGTATCGAGGGAGATATGCTGGAGGCGCGTGAGAAGTCAGCCAACCTAGAATATGAAATCTTTATGCGTATCCGTGAGGAAGTCAGCAAGTACATCCAGCGTTTGCAGGCTTTAGCCCAAGGAATTGCGAGCGTTGATGTCTTGCAAAGTCTGGCGGTTGTGGCTGAAACTCAGCATTTGATCCGACCTGAGTTTGGAGACGATTCACAAATTGATATCCAGAAAGGGCGCCATGCTGTCGTCGAAAAGGTCATGGGAGCTCAGACCTATATTCCAAATACGATTCAGATGGCAGAAGATACGAGTATTCAGCTAATCACAGGGCCCAACATGAGTGGGAAGTCTACCTACATGCGCCAGCTAGCCATGACTGCGGTTATGGCCCAGCTAGGCTCGTATGTGCCGGCAGAAAGCGCCCATTTGCCTATCTTCGATGCTATCTTTACCCGTATAGGAGCAGCAGATGACTTGGTTTCAGGTCAATCAACCTTCATGGTAGAGATGATGGAGGCCAACAATGCCATTTCGCATGCGACCAAGGATTCCTTGATTC
>CAJPRB010000027.1:0-14710 GCA_905372925.1 uncultured Streptococcus sp. | reverse complement strand
GATTAGTATATTTTTACGGTTATTCTTCTTTATTTTTCTGTGAGACATTATGCTTCACCCTCTGTTTTCTCTTCTGTTGCTACCTCTTCTTTTTCTGCTGCGGCAACCGTTGTGAAGGTCACAATCTTAGCATCCTGGTCTAGACGCATCACCTTCACTCCCATAGTTGAGCGTCCTGTTTGTGAAATATTGGCAACATTTGTACGGATCATGACACCTGTATCTGTGATAATCATCAGGTCTTCATCTCCTTTAACAGTGAGGAGACCTGCAAGAGGACCATTCTTCTCAGCAACATTGGCTGTCTTCATCCCTTTACCACCACGACCTTTTGTTGGATATTCAGTTGCAAGAGTACGCTTACCATAACCTTTTTCAGTGATGATAAGAACCTCATCTTGGTTTGTAATCACGCTAGCACCAACTACTGTGTCTCCTTCACGAAGATTGACCCCTCGAACACCTGTCGCGATACGGCTCATACCACGAACAGCTGACTGATTAAAACGAACAGCATAACCAAACTTGGTGCCAATAATGATATCTGTGTCTTCTTCTGTCAATAGGACATTAATCAATTCGTCTTCATCCTTGAGATTCAAGGCTTTCAGTCCATTTTGACGAATATTAGCGAACTCTTTGACACTGGTTCTCTTCACAATACCGTGACGAGTTGTAAAGAAGAGATAGGCATCATCACTACGTTCAGACTCAACGTTGATGATGGTCTGAATGCTTTCGCCTTCGTCCAACTTCAAAAGATTGACAACTGGCAATCCTTTGGCTGTACGACCGTATTCAGGGATTTCATAACCTTTAAGGCGATAGACGCGTCCTTTATTGGTAAAGAAGAGCAAATGATCATGGGTGCTGGTTGAAACCAACTCACGCACAAAGTCATCATCCTTAACTCCAGTACCTTGAACGCCACGTCCACCTCGTTTTTGAGCAGTAAATTCACCTTGATCCAAACGTTTGATGTAGCCCTTGTTAGATAGAGTAATCAAGACATCCGACTCTTCAATCAAATCTTCATCTTCAAGAGTTAAGACTTCACCAATCATCAACTCGGTACGACGCTTGTCACCAAACTTACGTTTGACTTCATCTAGCTCCTCTTTGATGATTTGCGCCACACGTTCTGGTTTGGCAAGAATATCAGCCAAATCTGCAATCAAGGCAATCAATTCATCATATTCAGACTGAATCTTATCACGTTCCAATCCTGTCAAACGACGAAGACGCATATCAAGGATAGCTTGACTTTGACGTTCAGAAAGCTTGAACTTGCTCATCAACTCAGCTTGCGCTTCCGCATCTGTTTCACTAGCACGGATAATACGAATCACTTCGTCGATATGATCAAGTGCAATTAAAAGACCTTCTAAAATGTGTGCACGCGCCTCCGCTTTTTCCTTGTCAAAACGGGTACGGCGAACAACCACTTCTTTTTGGTGCTCGATATAAGCATCCAAAATTTGACGAAGGGACAAGATTTTTGGCACGCCATTTTGAATCGCCAACATGTTGAAACCAAAATTGGTTTGCATCTGGGTCATCTTGAAGAGGTTGTTAAGGATAACATTGGCAGACGCGTCGCGCTTGACCTCAATCACAAAGCGAACGCCTTCACGATTGGACTCATCACGTACGGCTGTAATGCCCTCAAGGCGTTTTTCCTGAACCAAGCGAACAATATGCTCATGGACCTTGGTTTTATTGACCATGTAAGGAAATTCCGTTACAACAATCCGTTCGCGACCCGTCTTAGTAGTTTCAATCTCTGTACGAGAACGAAGGACAATGGAACCTTTACCAGTCTCATATGCCTTATGGATCCCTGATTTCCCCATGACAAGAGCACCGGTTGGAAAATCTGGACCAGGTAAGACTTCCATCAAATCCTTAGTGGTCACTTCAGGATTATCCATGACTAGCTTTACAGCGTCAATGGTTTCACCCAAGTTGTGAGGTGGAATATTGGTTGCCATCCCAACAGCGATACCAGTTGCCCCATTGACCAAAAGGTTTGGAAAACGAGCTGGCAAAACCAAGGGTTCACGTTCGTTAGCATCGTAGTTATCTACGAAATCAACTGTGTTTTTATTGATATCACGAAGCATTTCCAGAGCAATCTTGCTCATGCGTGCCTCAGTGTAACGTTGAGCGGCAGCACCGTCTCCATCCATGGAACCAAAGTTTCCATGCCCATCAACAAGCATGTAACGGTAGCTCCACCACTGAGCCATACGAACCATGGCTTCGTAAATAGACGAGTCTCCGTGTGGGTGGTATTTACCCATAACATCCCCTGTAATACGGGCTGATTTTTTATGAGGTTTGTCTGGTGTAACACCTAGTTCATTCATTCCGTATAGAATACGACGGTGAACAGGTTTTAAGCCATCTCGAACATCAGGAAGGGCCCGCGCAACGATAACACTCATGGCGTAGTCGATAAAGCTGGTCTTCATCTCCTTTGTCAGATTGACATTCACTAAATTTCTATCCTGCATTCATAAATGCCTCATTTCACTATTAGTAATTAGATATATTATACCATAAAATGTCCTTCATTTCAGCCTTCTGAAATCACTAAAACGTTTACATCGATAACCGAATAGAATATTCGTGACAAAGCTTTTTAAAAGTGATAGAATGAAAGTGTCTGGGGATTCCCCTAAAAAAAATGAAGGAGATGTTTAGATAATGACTTCAACTAAACAACACAAAAAAGTGATCCTTGTTGGTGACGGTGCCGTAGGTTCATCTTACGCTTTCGCACTTGTTAACCAAGGAATTGCACAAGAGCTTGGAATTATCGAAATTCCACAATTACACGAAAAAGCTGTTGGTGATGCGCTTGACCTTAGCCACGCCCTTGCCTTCACTTCACCTAAAAAAATCTACGCTGCTCAATACTCTGACTGTGCAGACGCTGACCTTGTTGTTATCACTGCAGGTGCTCCTCAAAAACCAGGTGAAACTCGTCTTGACCTTGTAGGTAAAAACTTGGCTATCAACAAATCAATCGTAACACAAGTTGTTGAATCAGGTTTTGATGGTATCTTCCTTGTTGCTGCTAACCCAGTTGACGTTTTGACTTACTCAACTTGGAAATTCTCTGGATTCCCTAAAGAACGCGTTATCGGTTCAGGTACTTCACTTGACTCAGCTCGTTTCCGTCAAGCACTTGCTGAAAAATTGGATGTTGACGCTCGTTCAGTTCACGCCTACATCATGGGTGAGCACGGCGATTCAGAATTTGCTGTTTGGTCACATGCAAACATCGCTGGTGTAAACCTTGAAGAATTCCTTAAAGATACTCAAAACGTTCAAGAAGCTGAATTGATTGAATTGTTCGAAGGCGTTCGTGATGCAGCCTACACAATCATCAACAAAAAAGGAGCTACATACTATGGTATCGCCGTAGCACTTGCTCGTATCACAAAAGCAATCCTTGATGACGAAAATGCAGTACTTCCACTTTCAGTCTTCCAAGAAGGTCAATACGGAGTTGAAAACGTCTTTATTGGTCAACCAGCAGTTGTTGGTGCACATGGTATCGTTCGTCCAGTAAACATCCCATTGAACGACGCGGAAACTCAAAAAATGCAAGCATCTGCTAAAGAATTGCAAGCTATCATTGATGAAGCATGGAAAAACCCTGAATTCCAAGCAGCTTCTAAAAACTAATGAAAAAAAGGTTCTCATCCATGGGAACCGTTTTCTTTTTGCCCCAAAGCAACAAAAAAGCCTATCGACCAAGCTAAAAAGCTTGATACAATAGGCTTTTTGAAAATTCATTATTTAACAGCGTCTTTAAGAGCTTTACCAGCTTTGAATGCTGGAACTTTAGAAGCTGCGATTTTGATTTCTTTACCAGTTTGTGGGTTGCGACCTTTACGTGCAGCACGCTCACGAACTTCAAAGTTACCAAAACCGATCAATTGAACTTTTTCACCAGCTGCAAGGTATTCAGTTACTGCTGCGAATACAGCGTCAACTGCTGTTGCTGAATCTTTCTTAGTCAATTCTGTAGCTTCTGCTACTTTAGCGATCAAATCTTGTTTGTTTGCCATGTTAATAATTCCTCCAAATAATTTCTAATTAACAAATATAATCATATCCTAAAATTGCCCACAGGTCAAGTCAAAAACGCTATTTCTAACGATTTTTCTCTATTTTTTTAGGAATGATATCGAACTAAGATAGCCCATGCATTTTCGCCTGTATGTGTCTGAATGATAGAGCCTGTTTCCAGTACTGAGATCGGTTTTTCGACATAAGTTTGTAAAACACTTTTCATCTCATTGGCCCATTCATTAGTACCAGCGTAGGAAATTCCAATCTCTGCAACCGATTTATGAGAAAGGGTCTCGGCCAACTCGTCAAGCCATCTTTTAAATGTCTTAGCACCGCGCCCCTTAACGATTGGTTGGAGTTCGTGGTTTTTCATCTGCATTACTACACGAATATTTAACAGAGAACTGATCAAGCCTGTCACACGCCCAATACGACCACCCTTAACTAGGTTTTCTAATGTTGAAACACCGATATAGAGTTCAGTATGATTTTTCACATCTTCCACACGTGCTAAGATAGTTTCTAAATCTTTTCCTTCTTGAGCAAGTTTAGCCGCTTCAACAACTTGAAACTTCATCGCCTGGTCTGTAAAAGAACTATCAATAACGGTCACATCAGCGCTAGAGAGGCTTGCTCCTTGGCGAGCAGCTTCAACAGTACCAGATAGTGCATGGGACATGTGAATAGCGAGAATCTGGCTACCATCTTTACCTAGCTCTTCAAAAACTTCAGCAAATACTCCCACTGGAGGCTGACTGGTTTTGGGTAGGTTTTTACTTTGTTGCATGAGATGAAGGAATTCCCCCTCTTTCAAATCTGCATCAGAATAAAGGATACCATCAATCATCACAGATAAAGGGACAATGGTGATATTTAATTCTTTAACCACTTCTGGTTCAATAGTAACAGAGGAATCCGTTACAATTTTTACTTGTGTCATATCTTCAATCTTTCTATTCTTCTCAATAAGATAGGGATTTATCACCTTTATTATATCAAAAAATTGCAAAAAAATCATAAGAGATCCAATTAAAACGCTTGAAAATTTGGTATAATCTATCTATAGAAAAGCGAGGGAAAGTTATGATCCGAAAAGTTCAGCCTATTATCACCATCATACTTGGGGCAGCTATTTATGCCTTTGGTCTTACCTATTTTGTAGTTCCCTATCATCTATTTGAAGGTGGTGCGACAGGTATTACCTTGATTACCTACTATCTTTTTAAAATCCCTGTCTCAGTGATGAATCTCCTGATTAACATCCCTCTCTTTATCCTCGCTTGGAAGATATTTGGTCCTAAAACTCTCTACTCCAGCCTGTTGGGAACCATTTCCCTCTCGATCTGGCTTGCTGTCTTTGAACGAATTCCTTTACAATTTGACTTGCAAGGCGATCTCATTATTGTCTCTTTAGTTTCTGGTGTTTTACTGGGAGTTGGTTTAGGAATTATCTTTAATGCTGGTGGTACAACAGGTGGATCAGATATTGTTGCTCGCATCCTCAACAAATACACCAATATTTCAATTGGAAAATTGCTTTTCTCGCTTGATTTCATTATTCTAATGTTGATTTTGATTATCTTCCAAGATTTGCGCCTAGTGACTTATACCCTCTTATTTGACTTTATCATCGCTCGTGTTATCGACCTGATCGGTGAAGGAGGTTATGCTGGTAAAGGATTTATGATTATAACTCAATTTCCAGATCGGTTAGCCGAAAAAATTAACGATGAACTCGGACGCGGCGTAACCTTTATATCTGGTCAAGGTTACTACAGCAAAAAGGATTTAAAAATTATCTACTGTATCGTCGGTCGAAATGAAATCGTTAAAATGAAGGATGTGATTCACCAAGTCGATCCTCAAGCCTTTATCACCATCACAGAGGCTCATGAAATTCTGGGGGAAGGATTTACTTATGTAAAAGATTAAAAAAGCTGGGAAATTTTTCCAGCTTTTATTTTTCTTCAGAAAGTGTAGAGTGACGATAGCCATAAGTAAAGTAAATCACTAGTCCGACCAACAAAGCAAGTCCAAAGGCAATCCATGTTTCCTTGGTATACTGAAGCATAAAGGAAAGACAGATAAGAATGGAAAGGATTGGCAAAAGCGGCACTAAAGGAGTTTTGAATTCTCCTTCTTTTGGCATGCCCTTATCCTTTCTGAGCTTGATAATACCGTAGGCAAGCAAAATGAGATAAGCTAGCGTACAGATATTTAAAAAGGCAGCGATACTGGCTAGCGGAAAGACTCCTGCTGCAATGGCTGAAGCAACGCCTGTTAAGATGGTCGCATTCTTTGGAACCCGGCTAGTTTTACTTAGCTGTTTAAAACTTCGAGGTAATAGCCCATCACGTGCTAAGCTATAAATCATCCGAGACAGAGCGTAGGTCATGGAAATACATACGGTTATCAGGGTTAGAATGGCTACCAGTGAAACATAGTTGGCTGCCCAGCTAATTCCGATACTACGCAATGAAAAGGCCACTGCATCATCCACATTGAGTTGGCTATAGTGAACAATCCCAGTCAATACTATTGTTACCAAGGCATAGAGAATAGTGACAATTGTCAGAGAAAGCACAATTCCGCGAGGAATATTTTTTTGCGGACTTTGAATTTCATCAACTGCCATAGAAATCGACTCAAAACCGAGAAAACCAAAGAACATCAAAGATGCACCTGCTATAATCCCAGTGCTTCCTCCATAAATCTGGCCAAAGCCAAAAGGAGCAAAATTCATCCAATTTTCTGGCTTGATGTACCAAATACCAACTAGGATAAATAAGGCAAGAGCAGAGAATTTCAAAACTACTAAAAGCGAATTAAAGCGCAAGGCTGCCTTAGAATTTAATAAAACCAATCCTGTTACCAAAGCAAGCACCAAAATAGGTAAAAGGTCGATATAGGTGCCTTGTTCAGGGTTAAAGGTGCCATTCAAGGCTTGGGGCATGGCGATACCATAATTACTGAGCAATCCCTTAAAGTAAGCTGCCCAGCCAGACGCCACACCAGATACGGCAGTCATGAATTCCATGATGGTCAACCAGCCAGCAATCCATGCTGGCAATTCTCCCAAAATCGCATAGAGATAACTATAAGCACCTCCTGTTGCAGGAACACGAGAGGCAAATTCTGCAAAAAAGAGGGCTGATAAAGAAACACACAGGGCAGAAATCACTATGGAAACCACTAGTGAAGGACCAGCTAGTGTAGCCGCTGCTGTTCCTGTAATGGTGAAAATTCCCGTTCCTACCATGGCACCGATCCCTAATAGAATCAAATCCCATAATTTCAAATGGCGACGCATTTCCGTTCGTCCCAGACTAACATCCTTGATTCTAAAAATATTCATACTTCATCTCCACTAAATATGATTGTTTTATTTTATCATATAAAAGGAATTTTGTGAATATTTATTAGGTTCTTTTTTGAAAAAAATTCTGAACAGGAAGACTTCCTGTTCAGATTTTGCATATTTTTACCCAACAGATCCTTCCATTTCATAGCTAATCAAGCGATTGAGCTCAACTGCGTATTCCATTGGAAGTTCTTTTGTGAAGGGTTCTACAAATCCCATGACAATCATCTCAGTTGCCTCAGATTCTGACAATCCACGGCTCATGAGGTAATACAATTGTTCTTCAGAAATCTTAGAAACCTTGGCTTCGTGTTCCAAAGCTACTTGCGAGTTGTGAATTTCATTAAATGGAATGGTATCTGAAGCTGATAAGTCATCCATGATAATGGTATCACACTCGATGTGAGAAACAGATTTCTTAGAGTTTTTGTTAAAGGTTACTTGTCCACGATAGTCAACCTTTCCTCCGCCTTTAGCGATGGATTTAGACACGATAGACGAGCTGGTATGTGGAGCGTTGTGGATCATCTTAGCACCCGTATCTTGGTGTTGTCCTGCATTAGCAAAGGCAATAGAAAGCATGGTTCCACGCGCACCTTCTCCGTCTAGGTAAACAGATGGGTATTTCATGGTTGTTTTAGCGCCCAAGTTACCATCAATCCACTCAACAGTCGCATCTTTCAAAGCTTTGGCACGTTTTGTTACCAAGTTATAGACATTATCAGACCAGTTTTGGATAGTTGTATAACGCATATAAGCTCCGTCCAAGGCAAAGATTTCTACGATGGCAGCGTGCAAGCTATTGCTTGAATAAGTTGGTGCTGTACATCCTTCTACGTAGTGGACACTTGCTCCCTCGTCAACGATAATCAAGGTACGTTCAAACTGACCTGTATTTTCGTTATTGATACGGAAGTAGGTTTGAAGTGGAATATCTACCTTGACACCTTTTGGAACGTAGATAAAGGTTCCACCAGACCATACTGCTGAGTTGAGGGCTGCCAGCTTGTTATCTGTCGGTGGTACTAACTTAGCAAAGTATTGTTTAAACAAGTCTGGGTATTCCTTGAGGGCAGAATCCGTATCTGTAAAGATAATCCCCAATTTCTGGAACTCTTCCTTCATGTTGTGGTAAACCACTTCTGACTCGTACTGGGCAGAGGCGCCAGCTAGATAAGCACGCTCAGCTTCTGGAATTCCAATACGTTCAAAGGTTTCTTTGATTTTTTCAGGAACTTCATCCCAAGAACGGGCAGGTTTATCGGAAGGTTTTTGATAGTAAATCAAGTCATCAAAGTCAATCTCTGACAAGTCTGCTCCCCAAGTTTGCATGGGCATTTTCTTAAAGGTTTCGTAAGATTTCAATCGAAATTCTAACATCCACTCAGGCTCACCCTTGGCAGCAGATAATTCACGAATAACACCTTCGTTGAGTCCTTTTCCTGTCGATAGGACAGGCTCTACATCATCATGGAAACCAAATTTATATTCACCAAGGTCAATTGGTTTTGGTTCTACTCTTTCTTCAGCCATAATATCCTTTCTTTCATTATATATTTCTGTGTTTCTTATTTATCTTCTTGATTTTCAATTGTCTTCTTAAGAGCGTTCCAAGCTAGGGTTGCACACTTTATTCTTTGAGGGAATTTGGCAACACCTGATAAGAAAGCCGCGTCTCCAAGTTGGTCTTGGCGGTCATCCTTTTGCCCTTGAACCATTTCAGAAAAGATGGTTGCAAGTTCTAGAATTTCTTGCTTGGTCTTCCCTAAAACAGCATCTGTCATCATACTAGCAGAGGCAGTTGAAATCGTGCATCCTGAGTTTAGAAAAGCGATATCTTCCAAACGGTCCTCTGCGTCAAACTTGACAGAGAGGTTGATGACATCCCCACAGGTAGGATTGTTGAGACTGATTTGCTCAGCATCTTCCAGCTTCCCTTGGTGATGTGGATTTTTCGAATGGTCTGCCACCACTGCCATATAAAGGCTATCTAGTTTAGAAAGTGCCATTGAAAAACTCCTTTGTCTTTTGTAGGGCATCGACTAGTTTGTCACAATCTGCCTTGGTATTGTAGATATAAAAACTTGCACGAGCTGTTGCAGGGACTTCCAAATACTGAAGCAAAGGTTGCGCACAGTGGTGACCCGCACGAACAGCCACTCCTTCATAATCAAGTGCTGTAGCTAGGTCGTGGGGATGAAGATCACCTAGGTTAAAGGCAATCATGCCTGAACGTTGAGCCAAGTCCTGAGAACCGTAAATGGTCAAACCTTCAATGGCCTGCAATTTTGGAAAAATGTATGCGATCAATTCCTGTTCATGGGCTTCAATTGCATCCATACCAATCTTTTCCAGATAATCCACTGCTGCAGCAAGTCCGATAGCACCTGCCATATTAGGAGTTCCAGCCTCAAATTTCCAAGGCAATTCCTTCCAACTAGCAGATTGCTCATAGACGAAATCGATCATCTCACCACCAAATTCAATTGGTGACATTTGTTCAAGATACTTTTCTTTACCGTAAAGCACACCAATACCAGTCGGACCAGCCATCTTGTGACCTGAAAAGGCAAAGAAGTCCACATCCAAGTCCTGGACATCAATCTTCATATGGGGTGTAGACTGAGCACCATCCACCACCATGATAGCTCCAACTTGGTGAGCTAATTGAGTGATTTCCTTGATCGGATTGACCACACCAAGAACATTGGAGGCGTGAGCTAGTGAGACAAACTTGACCTTGTCCGTTAATTTAGCTCGCAAGTCATCCATATCCAGAGCTCCATCTTTGAGATAAACATAAACAAGCTCAGCCCCAGTCTTTCGACAGGCTTCCTGCCATGGAATAATATTGGAATGGTGTTCCATGACGGAAATCAAGACTTGATCTCCCTCAGTTAGAACTTCCTCTGCAAAGCGTGCCACCCAGTTAAGGCTGGTTGTCGTTCCTCTGGTGAAGAGAACTTCCTTTGTCGAACCTGCATTGATAAACTTACGAATAGTTTCACGAGCAGCTTCATAGGATGCTGTCGCACGCTCTGCCAAAGTATGAACCCCACGGTGGACATTGGCATTGTCCTGCTCATAGTAGCGGTTGATTGCTTCCAGAACTGCTAGTGGTTTTTGTGTCGTCGCAGCATTGTCCAGATAGACCAGAGGTTCATCGTTAACAATCTGGTCTAAAATTGGAAAATCCTTGCGAATCGTTTCTACATCTAACATAGACTTCCCCTTAGCGTTTTGACAATTTTTCTTCGATAGTTGCAATCATTTCTTCACGAACTTCTTTGACTGGAATCTCAACAATTACGGAGCCAAGGAAACCGCGAACAACCAAACGCTCAGCAGTCGCCTTATCCAAGCCACGGCTCATGAGGTAGTACATATCTTCTGGATCCACCTGACCGATAGAAGCCGCGTGACCTGCAGTTACGTCATTTTCATCAATCAAAAGAATTGGGTTGGCATCTGAACGCGCTTGGTCTGAAAGCATGAGAACACGGCTTTCTTGTTGCGCATCAGCTCCCTTCGCGCCTTTGATGATGTGGCCGATACCGTTGAAGGTCAAAGTAGCTTTTTCAAGGATAACCCCATGATGTAGGATATTTCCGATAGAGTTGCAACCGTAGTTGGTTACACGCGTATCAATCCCTTGCACCTGACGGCCACTTGATAAGGCGACAACCTTAAGATCAGCATGGCTACCATTACCAATCAAGTCACTATCAAAGTCCGCAACGACATTTCCTTCGTTCATGACACCGATTGCCCAGTCAATGCTTGCATCGTTGCCAAGTTTACCACGACGGCTAATGTAGGCAGTGACATTTTCACCTAAACGGTCAATAGCAGCAAATTTCACTTGCGCACCAGAACGAGCAATCACTTCTACAGTAATATTGGCAGTTGCTTTGGCACTACCTTCGCCACGAGACTCTAAACGTTCAAGGTAACTAATCTTGCTGTTTTTACCAGCA
Organism: uncultured Streptococcus sp.; assembly: GCA_905372925.1. Taxonomy (GTDB): domain Bacteria; phylum Bacillota; class Bacilli; order Lactobacillales; family Streptococcaceae; genus Streptococcus. Next base: position 3,286 of record CAJPRB010000027.1, on the reverse strand, counting down.
ATAATGAGGATATGCTTGTTAAATGGCACATCGCTATCGCTGTCTTGGTAGAAAATACCTTCGATCGGCTCTGCAATCTCAACGTTATCAGGAATGTAGAGAACAGCACCACTGTTAAAGTAAGCTGTATGGTAGGCTGCTAACTTGTCATCGTCATACTTAACAGACGACATGAAGAATTCCTCAATAAGTTCTGGAATTTCTTCTAAAGCTGAGTGAAAGTCTGTAAAGACTACTCCTTGTTCAGCTAACTCAACTGGAGTTTGCTCAAAAACAGTCTGCGTTCCTACTTGCACCAACTTCAAGTGGTTATCTAAAGCCGTGAAGTCAGGAACATTTGCTGAAGGTTCACTTTCTGTGATGGTTCCATCTCCCAGATTCCAACGGTGAAATTTGACACGCTCAATGACTGGTAATTCTAGACTCTCAATTTTATCAAAAGCCTTTTGACGGAGGTCTGACAACCAGCTTGGTTCAGCGTGCATTTCTGAAAAAAGTTTAATAGTTTCTTTAGTCATTTACTTCTCCTAAAAGATACGAGGGAATTACAATTCTTCCTTGTAGTCATAGCCAAGTTCTTCAGCTAGTTTTGCGTATCCTTCACGTTCCAAACGGGCAGCCAATTCTGGACCACCAGAAAGGACAACACGACCTTCCATCATCACGTGTACCACGTCTGGTGTGATGTAGTTCAAGAGACGTTGGTAGTGAGTGATGATCATGGCACCAAATCCTTCACCACGCATGGCATTGACACCTTTAGAAACAACTTTAAGAGCGTCAATATCAAGACCTGAGTCAATCTCATCCAAAAGGGCAAAAGTTGGTTCCAACATCAAGAGTTGAAGAATTTCATTACGTTTTTTCTCACCACCAGAGAAGCCTTCATTGAGGTAACGCTCTGCCATTTCTTCTTTCATGTTGAGCAATTCCATTTTCTCGTCCAGTTTAGTGATGAACTCACGAACTGAAATCTTTTCATCGTCTTCTTTACCAGCATTCATGGCTGCACGAAGAAATTCTGCATTGGTAATTCCTGGAATTTCAGATGGATATTGCATGGCAAGGAAAAGTCCCATACGCGCACGCTCGTCCACTTCCAACTCAAGGATGTTTACGCCATCAAACAAGACTTCACCTTTGGTTACCTCATAGTTAGGGTTCCCCATGATAGCGGCTGAAAGAGTCGATTTACCAGTACCATTTGGTCCCATGATAGCGGCAATTTCTCCTGTTTTCAGAGTCAGATTGACTCCTTTCAAAATTTCTTTTCCTTCAATCTCAACGTGAAGATCTTTGATCTCTAATACTGACATGATAGTTCCTTTCTTTTTCAAACATTTTGCTCAATACTTTAGGAAATTGCTTACAATCCCTAAAAAATAGGACAAAAGGTCAATAAATATACTCTACTAGTATAACAAAAAAAAGCCTAAAAGGCTTTGATTTTGTCTAGAAGCTGGGGGCTAATCCTTGCGGTTTAAGTGTTGATCAATAGCGTCTACGATTTTTCCCATCACGTAACTTAACCTAAAATTTCGAAAGAGTAGAATCGCCCAAAAAGCTGCCATAACATAGCGACCAGTCATCAAAGATTCATTGAAAAAATAAGTCTCAGCAGCAGTAAATAGTGCTATCACGATAAATTGTTGTCTATTCATAAGATTATTGTACCATGAAATTCACTTTTAGTCTTCTTCGACCATGACTTTATCAGCCAGAAATTCGAATCCTTCTGGAATCAGGCTCTCTTCTTCAACCTCTTGCTCGGCTTGAGAAGACTTGTTTTTAGCTGAAAATGCTGCTCGAACCTCTTTCCATTCCTCAAGGGAAATAGCCAGAATCTCAGGGGAAAATCCAGCTGCTTGGCTGAGAATATTGCCAAACATAGTATTGAGGTTATCTCGTTTCATAGTTTGACCCGCATTGAAATTAGACTCAAAGGCTAAAATAGCATGGTGTTCGTTGGCCGCAACTGGTTGAGAACCAACGAGCAGAGCCTTATCCGGACCAGCTAAGCTTTCAATCACTTCTCCCCATGCATTCTGAAGGCGAATCAAGTTTTGCCGTGCCAAATCAGGATTTTCGACAGCTTCTTGCAGGATAGACTGAACTTTATTACGATCTACTCGATAGACTGTCTTGGAAGTGGCTGGACGACTAGGAACTGGCGCAACTTGTTTAGGAGCTGTGCCCACATTGGCAAGTTCTTGTTTGAGACGGGCGACTTCCTGTCTCAGTGCAGAAATTTCACTTTCAACAGCTTCTGAAAGCACTGGTTCAGGCTTAATCTCAGCTAAACGAATGGTCATCATCTCAGCGTAAATCTTGGGTTGCAAGCTGGCCTTCATATCTGCTAAACTCACTGTCGCTATTCGAATCATTTCAAAGAGACTTTCCTGAGAAAGAGCTAGATTGTCCATAAAAACTGGACTATGATGAGTATTTTCGCCACCTGTCTGAACAACTAGTAGATCACGCAAATACTGCAAGAGATCCGTCACAAAACGAGTCATGCTCTTGCCATTTTCAAACAAAAGATTCAAAGAATCAAGAGCTTTTGGAACATCCTGTTGAGACAAGGCAGCTACATAGTCATCAAGTGCTGATAGACTAATGGTACCTGTAATCTCCTCAGAGATGGCTGTGGTCAAAGCATTCCCTTGCGTCAAGCTCAAGGCTTGATCCAGAATGGACAAGGCATCCCGCATTCCACCTTCAGCTCGTTTGGCAATGATTTCCACAGCCTCCGGTTCAGAACTGATATTTTCTTTTTCTAGAATATGATAAATATGCTCCTTGATATCTTGAGTTTTAATCGATTTGAACTCAAAACGTTGAACACGCGATAAAATGGTTGTAGGAATCTTATGCAATTCAGTGGTCGCCAAGATAAAGACAACATTTTGAGTTGGCTCCTCAAGAGTCTTCAAAAGCGCATTAAAGGCTCCCGTAGACAGCATATGAACCTCGTCTATGATATAGACCTTATAACGTGCCAAGCTAGGTGCATAGGTAGATTTGTCACGAATTTCACGGATTTCATCAACTCCATTATTTGAAGCCGCATCCATTTCAATAACATCTTCTAGACTACCTTCTGTCACTGCCTGACAGATATAACAGTTATTACATGGTTCACCGTCCACTTGATTTGGGCAGTTCATAGCCTTGGCAAAAATCTTGGCTACGCTAGTTTTCCCAGTTCCACGAGGGCCTGAAAAAAGATAAGCATGACTAATCTTTTCCTGCTCGACCGCTTGTTTTAGGGTTTTAGCCACAACCT
>CAJPRB010000026.1:0-15131 GCA_905372925.1 uncultured Streptococcus sp. | reverse complement strand
GTCTTATACACCAGATGTAACAGCTCAGATCATCCGTATGGATAATGAAGACAAGGCCAAAGAAGTGCTTGAAAAAGCAAAAGCAGAAGGAGCTGACTTTGCCCAGTTGGCAAAAGATAACTCAAATGATGACAAGACAAAAGAAAATGGTGGCGAAATCACTTTTGACTCTGCTTCAACAGAACTTCCAGAACAAGTCAAGAAGGCGGCCTTTGCCTTGGATGTGAATGGTGTCTCTGATGTTATCACAGCGACTGGAACACAAGCCTACAGTACCCAATACTACATTATTAAGCTAACCAAGAAAACAGAAAAATCATCAAACCTAGATGACTACAAAGAAAAATTGAAAACGGTCATCCTGGCTCAGAAACAAAACGATTCATCTTTCGTTCAGAGCGTTATCGGAAAAGAATTCCAAGCTGCAAATATTAAAGTGAAAGATCCTGTTTTCCAAAATATCTTTGCCCAATACGTTGGTGGTGCCGACTCAAACTCAAGCAGCAGCTCATCAGCAGAATAAAAAAGAAAATACAAACTTTGTCTTGAAGTTTGTATTTTTTAGTAATCAGCTTTGGCCAAATAGCAAAATTCGAAGGATTGGAGGATAAGAGTTTTTTTCTTTCTGAAAAAATGGTATAATAGCAATCAAAACTAGAAAATAAAACGGAATTAGGAACAGTTTTCTCTGTTTCTATTAGAGTGGTGACATATGAAAATTAGTAAAAGGCACCTATTGAACTATTCCATTTTAATTCCTTACCTCCTTTTATCGATTTTGGGTCTAATTGTTGTTTACTCAACGACGAGTGCTACCTTGATCCAAGAAGGAAAAAGTGCTCTTCAGTTAGCTCGGAACCAAGGAATGTTTTGGGGAGTTAGTTTGGTTTTGATTGCCTTAATTTATAAACTGAAACTTGGTTTTTTAAGAAATGAACGCTTGATTTTTATCGTTATGTTTGTGGAGATGATTCTCCTAGCTTTGGCTCGGCTAATTGGAACACCAGTCAATGGTGCCTACGGTTGGATTTCTGTAGGACCTGTAACGATTCAGCCTGCAGAGTACCTTAAGATTATCATTATTTGGTACCTAGCCCATCGATTCTCAAAACAGCAAGATGAGATAGCTGTTTACGATTTCCAAGTCTTGACTCAGAATCAGTGGTTACCTCGAGCTTTTAACGACTGGCGTTTCGTTTTACTGGTTTTGATTGGTAGTTTGGGGATTTTCCCTGACTTGGGGAATGCGACCATTCTGGTCTTGGTGTCGCTGCTTATGTATACAGTCAGTGGAATTGCCTATCGTTGGTTCTCGACTATACTGACTCTCTTAGCAGGAAGTTCCATTTTAGTCTTGTCTGTCATTCGTCTCGTCGGGGTTGAAAAGTTTTCTCAAATTCCGGTATTTGGTTACGTTGCCAAACGTTTCAGTGCCTTCTTTAATCCTTTTAATGACTTGGCAGGCGCTGGACACCAGCTTGCAAATTCCTACTATGCCATGGTGAATGGTGGCTGGTTTGGACTTGGACTAGGAAATTCTATCGAAAAGCGTGGTTATTTGCCAGAAGCCCACACGGATTTCGTCTTTTCAATCGTCATCGAGGAATTTGGATTTGTAGGAGCGGGTATGATTTTGGCACTCCTCTTCTTCTTGATTTTGAGAATCATTCTAGTCGGTATTCGAGCCAAGGATCCCTTTAACTCCATGGTAGCTATCGGTGTCGGAGGGATGATCCTTGTTCAGGTCTTTGTCAATATCGGTGGAATTTCCGGTTTGATTCCTTCTACAGGGGTAACCTTCCCCTTCCTTTCACAAGGGGGGAATAGTCTCCTGGTCTTATCTGTAGCCATTGCCTTTGTACTAAATATCGATGCTAGTGAAAAACGTGCCAAACTTATCAGAGAATTGGAAGGTCAAACTTCTGTTACTCTATAAGGATTGAATGGAAAGGAAAGTTTATGTCACTTCAAAAATTAGAAAACTATAGCAATAAAGCCGTCGTCCAAGAAGAAGTCTTGATTTTGACAGAGCTATTAGAAGACATCACAAAAAATATGCTTGCGCCAGAGACTTTTGATAAAATCATGCAGTTGAAGGATTTGTCTACAAGCGAAAACTATCAAGGACTCAATAAATTGGTGACCAGCCTTTCAAACGAGGAAATGATCTATATTTCTCGCTATTTCTCAATCCTTCCACTCTTGATCAATATCTCTGAAGATGTGGACTTAGCCTATGAAATCAATCACCAAAATAATGTGGACCAAGACTATCTAGGAAAACTGTCAACAACCATTAAGATGGTGGCTGAAAAAGAAAATGCGGCTGCAATTTTGGAGCAGCTGAATGTAGTTCCAGTTTTGACGGCCCACCCGACTCAAGTACAACGTAAGAGTATGCTGGATTTAACCAATCACATCCATACCCTCTTGCGTAAATACCGCGATGTTAAACTTGGCTTGATAAACAAAGAAAAATGGCACACGGATCTTCGTCGTTATATTGAGATTATCATGCAAACGGACATGATTCGTGAGAAGAAATTGAAGGTAACCAACGAAATTACCAACGTGATGGAGTATTACCAAAGTTCTTTCCTGAATGCTGTTCCCCGTTTGACAGCTGAATATAAAAAATTGGCTAAAGAACAAGGTATCGAGCTCCAACATCCAAAACCGATTACCATGGGGATGTGGATCGGAGGAGACCGTGATGGAAATCCTTTCGTAACGGCAGAAACCCTCAACAAATCAGCCTTGTCTCAGTGTGAAGTCATCATGAACTACTATGATGAGAAGATTTATAACCTCTATCGTGAATTCTCACTTTCAACCAGTATTGTGAATGTTAGTGACAAGGTTCGCGAGATGGCGCTCAAGTCTCAAGATAATTCCATTTATCGTGAAAAAGAACTCTATCGTCGTGCCCTCTTTGACATCCAAGCTAAGATGCAGGCAACCAAGACCTATCTTATCGAAGATAAGGATGTTCATCCAAGATATGCCACTGCAGATGAATTCTACCAAGACTTGTTAGCCATCCGAGATTCTCTCTTCGAAAACAAAGGGGAATACCTGATTTCAGGAGAATTTGTAGAATTGATGCAGGCGGTTGAAATCTTTGGCTTCTATCTTGCCTCTATCGATATGCGCCAAGACTCTAGTGTTCATGAAGCCTGTGTGGCAGAATTGTTAGCATCTGCTGGCATCAACGACCACTATAGCGATCTGTCTGAAGATGAAAAATGTACCCTCCTCTTAAAAGAGTTGGAAGAAGACCCTCGTATCCTCTCAGCGACTCATGCTGAAAAGTCAGAACTGCTTGAAAAAGAACTATCTATCTTTAAAGCCGCTCGCAAGTTGAAGGATAAACTGGGTGAAAACGTCATTCGTCAAACCATCATTTCTCACGCAACAAGTGTATCCGATATGCTCGAATTAGCCATTATGCTTAAGGAAGTCGGCTTGGTGGATGCTCAAAAAGCCCGCGTTCAGATTGTTCCCTTGTTTGAAACGATCGAGGACTTGGATCACTCAGAAGAAACCATGAGAAGATATTTCTCTCTTCCTTTGGCTAAAAAATGGATTGCTTCAAAGGACAACTACCAAGAAATCATGCTAGGCTACTCTGATAGCAACAAAGACGGTGGTTACCTGTCATCATGTTGGACTCTATATAAAGCGCAACAGCAACTGACTGCTATCGGTGACGAATTTGGTGTTAAAGTTACCTTCTTCCATGGTCGTGGTGGTACTGTGGGTCGTGGTGGTGGACCAACTTATGAAGCTATCACATCCCAACCACTCAAGTCTATTAAGGACCGCATCCGTCTGACTGAGCAGGGAGAAGTGATTGGAAACAAATACGGAAACAAAGACGCTGCCTATTATAACCTTGAAATGTTGGTTTCTGCAGCCATTAACCGTATGATTACCAAGAAGAAGAGTGATACTAATACGTCAAATCGTTACGAAGCCATCATGGATCAAGTAGTGGACCGTAGCTATGATATCTATCGTGATTTGGTCTTTGGAAATGAACATTTCTATGACTATTTCTTCGAGTCAAGTCCAATCAAAGCTATTTCAAGCTTCAATATCGGTTCGCGTCCAGCAGCTCGTAAGACCATCACTGAAATTGGCGGTTTGCGTGCCATTCCTTGGGTCTTCTCATGGTCACAAAGCCGCGTCATGTTCCCTGGTTGGTACGGAGTGGGATCCAGCTTCAAAGAGTTTATTGATCAAGATCCTGATAATATTGAGATCCTTCGTGATATGTACCAAAACTGGCCTTTCTTCCAATCACTACTTTCCAATGTGGACATGGTCTTGTCTAAGTCTAATATGAACATTGCCTTTGAATATGCTAAACTCTGTGAAGATGAAGAAGTGCAAGCTATCTACTACACTATTTTAGATGAATGGCAATTGACCAAGGACGTTATTTTAGCTATTGAAGGCTATGACGAACTCTTGGCTGAAAACTCTTACCTAAAAGACAGTCTAAACTATCGTATGCCTTACTTTAATATCCTTAACTACATCCAGTTGGAGTTGATCAAACGCCAACGTCGTGGGGAATTGTCAGCAGACGAAGAAAAACTGATCCACACAACTATCAACGGAATTGCAACCGGTTTGCGTAATTCAGGTTGATATTTTCTAAACTTCCTCTTTTTCTAGGGGAAGTTTTTGAATAGTTTAAAAAATTCTAAAAATAGTCTTGACAAGTAATTGAAAAATGATATAATTTAAACATTCAGAAAGTAATCATTGAAGTTTTTTAGAGAGTCTGTGCTTGGTGGAAACAGATAGATGAAAGTGATGAAAATTGGGCTGAATGTTCTTAAGAATTTGAAATCATAAAAATTCGGTGAGCACACCTTATAGTGCAACTCGTGAATGCGAGAAAGAGCGATAGGGATAGTCCCTATAATTGAGGTGGCACCGCGCATCGACGTCCTCACACAAGTTTTTTGTGTGAGGACTTTTTCTATTAGGAGGATGATGATGGAATTTAAACGATGGCGTCGCTTGTTTTGTTGAAAAGAGCATTATACAAGTGATTTAAAGGAGAAAAAATATGAAAAATAAACGTTTAATTGGAATTATCGCTGGATTAGCAGTATTGGTAGTGGCTAGTTTGATCTATTCATCTATGAACAAGCCAGCAGCTAAGGTGGAGCAAAAGGTTGCTAAGGTTGGTGTCCTTCAGTTTGTTAGCCACCCATCTTTAGACTTGATTTATCAGGGGATTCAAGATGGATTAGCCGAAGAAGGCTATAAAGGTGACCAAGTAAAAATCGACTTTATGAACTCTGAAGGCGATCAGAGCAAGGTTGCAACCATGAGTAAACAATTGGTAGCAAATGGAAATGACGTTGTTGTTGGGATCGCAACACCAGCTGCTCAAGGACTTGCTAGTGCTACAAAAGATCTACCTGTTATCATGGCTGCTATTACAGACCCAATCGGTGCTAACTTGGTCAAAGATTTGAAAAAACCAGGTGGCAACATCACAGGGGTGTCAGATCATAACCCAGCTGAACAGCAAGTGGAATTGATTAAAACTTTGACACCAAATGTCAAAACAATCGGCGCTCTCTACTCAAGCAGTGAAGATAACTCAAAATCACAAGTTGAAGAATTCAAGGCTTATGCTGAAAAAGCAGGTTTGACAGTCGAAACCTTTTCCGTTCCTTCAACTAACGAAATTGCTTCAACTGTTAATGTCATGACAAGCAAGGTCGATGCAATCTGGGTTCCAATTGACAACACCATCGCATCAGCCTTCTCAACAGTTGTTTCAAGCAACCAAACAGCTAAAAAACCAATCTACCCAAGTGCTACTGCCATGGTAGAAGCAGGTGGATTAGCATCTGTAGTAGTTGATCAACACGATCTTGGAGTGGCTACTGGTAAGATGATTGCCAAAGTTTTGAAAGGTGAAAAACCAGCTGATACGCCAGTTAATGTCTTCTCAACTGGTAAGTCAGTGATTAACAAAAAACTAGCGCAGGAACTTGGTATCACCATTCCTGAGTCCGTTCTAAAAGAAGCAGGACAAGTGATTGAATAAAGATAAAGGAGGAGCTGGACACATCTCCTCCCATTTTTACTAAAGAAAGAAATGAGTGAAAGATTATGATAGTATCCATTATTTCTCAGGGGATGGTCTGGGCGATTCTAGGTTTGGGAATCTTTATGACTTTCCGAATTTTGAATTTCCCTGATATGACTACTGAAGGCTCTTTTCCTCTAGGGGGAGCAGTAGCTGTAACCTTGATAACACAGGGAATCAATCCATTTTTAGCAACCCTAGCCGCAGTAGGAGCGGGATGTCTAGCTGGTATGGCGACAGGTCTCTTATATACCAAAGGAAAAATTCCAACTCTCTTATCAGGGATTCTGGTCATGACTTCTTGCCATTCCATCATGCTCATGATTATGGGGCGTGCCAATCTGGGGCTTCTTGGAACCAAGCAAATCCAGGATGTCTTACCTTTTGATTCAGACCTCAATCAACTCCTGACTGGCTTTATCTTTGTTGCCCTTGTTATTGGTCTCATGCTCTTTTTCCTTGATACTAAACTAGGTCAAGCCTACATCGCTACAGGTGACAATCCTGATATGGCTCGTAGCTTTGGTATCAATACGGGACGTATGGAACTCATGGGCTTGGTTCTCTCAAATGGGATCATCGCGCTTGCAGGAGCCTTAATTGCTCAACAAGAAGGATACGCGGATGTTTCACGAGGAATCGGCGTGATTGTCGTAGGACTTGCTAGCTTGATTATTGGTGAGGTTTTGTTCAAGAGTTTGACCCTGGCAGAGCGACTCATGACCATCGTCGTAGGGTCTATTGCTTATCAGTTCCTCGTTTGGGGAGTGATTGCTCTTGGATTTAATACAAGTTATCTTCGTTTGTACAGCGCCTTGATTTTGGCAGTTTGCCTTATGATTCCAACCTTCAAAAGTAAATACCTGAAAGGAGTCAAGTTTAGCAAATGACAGCAATTGTAGAATTAAAAAATGCTACCAAAGTCATCACGAATGGCTTTGATGAGGAAAAAATCATTCTGAATGATGTTTCTCTTGAAATTTTCGAACATGATTTCATTACTATCCTAGGTGGAAATGGAGCAGGGAAGTCAACGCTTTTTAACACTATTGCAGGTACCTTACCTTTAACAAGTGGAAGTATCCGTATCATGGGCGAGGACGTGACGCATTTTTCACCTGAGAAGCGGGCTAAGTACTTGTCTCGTGTCTTTCAGGATCCTAAGATGGGTACGGCTCCTCGTATGACGGTAGCGGAAAATCTCTTGATTGCCAAGTTTCGTGGTGAGAAGAGAGGACTCCTTCCTAGAAGGCTATCAAGTCACCGAGAGGAGTTTCAGGCAACCATTGAAAAAGTGGGAAATGGCCTTGAAAAACATCTGGACACCCCTATAGAGTTTCTATCAGGTGGACAACGTCAGGCCTTGAGTCTCTTGATGGCAACCTTGAAACGACCAGAGTTGCTCTTGTTGGATGAACACACAGCAGCCCTTGACCCAAAAACAAGTGTGGTCTTGATGGAATTAACAGATGACTTTGTTAGCAAGGATCATCTGACAGCCTTGATGATTACCCACCATATGGAGGATGCACTGAAGTATGGAAATCGTCTGATAGTCATGAAGGAAGGTCGGATCATCCAAGACCTCAATAAAAAAGAAAAAGCTAAGATGAAAATTTCAGACTACTATCAATTATTTGAATAGATGAGTTAAATAATCATCAAAAAATAGAGAAGAGAAACTTAGAAGCATTAAAGTGTTTCTGAGTTTTTTATCTCCTCTTTCTATCTAGAAAAATAAGGCAAAGAGAATTACGGAAAGCATATGAAATGGTTTACTTTTTTTCAGAAATAAGCTATACTAGATAACGTGAAACTATGATAAAATGGAGGTATTGTGTATGGTTGACAAGCAAGTCATTGAAGAAATCAAAAACAATGCCAACATTGTGGAAGTCATAGGTGATGTGATTTCTTTACAGAAGGCTGGACGGAACTATTTAGGGCTCTGTCCTTTTCATGGTGAAAAGACCCCCTCTTTCAACGTTGTGGAAGACAAGCAGTTTTACCATTGCTTCGGCTGTGGGCGCTCAGGAGATGTCTTTAAGTTCATCGAAGAATACCAAGGTGTATCCTTTATGGAAGCCGTTCAGCTCTTAGGTGAGCGCGTCGGTATTCAACTAGCTATGCCTATCCAGTCTCGTCCTCAACAGCTTTCTCCTCATCAAGCTCTATATGATATGCATGAAGAAGCTGCCCGTTTTTACCATGCAATCCTCATGACGACCAAGATGGGAGAAGAAGCAAGGGCTTATCTATATAAACGAGGCTTGACAGACGATGTTTTGAAGCATTTCCAGATTGGACTGGCTCCGGCAGAGAGAACTTATCTCTATCAACGTTTGGCTGACAAGTTTGAGGAAAAGGATTTATTGGATTCTGGCTTGTTTTATCTGTCAGATGGTAATCAATTTTATGATACTTTTTTTGGACGAATCATCTTTCCTTTGACCAATGACAAGGGACAGGTTATTGCTTTTTCAGGTCGTATCTGGCAAGAAACAGATAGTCAGACTGCTAAGTATAAAAATAGTCGTTCAACTGCAATTTTTAACAAGAGTTATGAATTGTATCATTTGGACAAGGCTAAAAAGGGAACAGGTAAGATTACAGAGCTCTATCTGATGGAAGGCTTCATGGATGTGATTGCAGCCTACCGTGCTGGTATAGAAAATGCTGTTGCTTCCATGGGGACAGCCTTAAGCAAGGAACATGTTGACCACCTCAAACGCTTTACCAAAAAAATTGTTCTCAGCTATGATGGCGACAAGGCAGGGCAGGCAGCGACAGCCAAAGCTCTGGAAGAATTAAAAGATTTCTCAGTGGAGGTTGTTCGAGTACCTGATGCCATGGACCCAGATGAGTATTTGCAAAAGAATTCTGCTGAAGACCTGGCCTACCTCTTAACAAAGACTCGGATTAGTCCTATAGAGTTCTATATTCACCAGCTCAAACCAGAAAATAGTGATAACTTGCAGGCGCAAATTGAATTCATTGAAAAGATTGCGCCCTTAATCGCCAAAGAAAAGTCTATCACTGCCCAGAATTCCTATATCCACATTCTGGCGGATAACCTACCTTCCTTTGATTACCAACAGGTGGAACAGATCGTAAATGAAAGTCGAATTGTTCAGAGGCAGGAGAGGGTTAAAGAGGAGCAACCTCCGGCAGCGATTAGTTTACCTGTAACGCGGCAACTGACAGCAGTCATGAGAGCAGAGGCTCATCTCCTCTATAGGATGGCTGAAAATCCAGTTGTTCTAAATGACTACCGATTAAGAGAAGATTTTTTCTTTGATACCCCAGAATTTCAGATTCTTTACGAATTATTAAGTGTAGAGGGAGAAATCGGATCAGAGGAACTTTCTCATCAGAGTCCTGAGGTTGAAAATGCCTGGTACCATGTGCTTAGTCTAGATTTGCCAGCTGAGATGTCGCCTAAAGAGCTAGCGGAAGTCGAAGCGACTCGAAACCGTGCCCTCCTCAGCAAGGACAACTTAAGAATTAAAAAGAAAGTGCAGGAAGCTAGTCATGTAGGAGATACAGACACAGCCTTGGAAGAATTGCAACGATTGATTTCCCAAAAGAGAAGAATGGAGTAATAATGGCAACAAAACAAAAAGAAGTAACTACATTTGATGTGCAAGTAGCAGACTTTATCCGTAACCACAAAAAAACAGGAACAGCAACAGACGACGAAATCAATTCAAGTCTGGTTATTCCTTTTACTTTAGACGCAGACGGCATTGAAGACCTTTTGCAACGGATTCAGGATGCTGGAATTTCCATCACAGATAATGAAGGAAATCCAAGTGCGCGTGTTCTTAGTGCGGAAGAAGAACCAGAACTCAGTGATGAGGACTTGATTGGCTCAACTTCTGCCAAGGTTAATGACCCAGTCCGTATGTATTTGAAGGAAATCGGGGTTGTTCCTCTCTTGACCAACGAAGAAGAAAAGGAATTGGCCCTAGCTGTTGAGGCTGGTGATATTGAAGCCAAACAACGTCTTGCGGAAGCCAACCTTCGTTTGGTGGTTTCGATCGCTAAGCGCTACGTAGGGCGTGGCATGCAGTTTCTTGACTTGATCCAAGAAGGAAACATGGGCTTGATGAAGGCTGTTGACAAGTTTGACTATTCAAAAGGATTCAAGTTTTCAACTTATGCAACTTGGTGGATTCGTCAGGCGATTACCCGTGCCATCGCTGACCAGGCCCGCACTATTCGTATCCCTGTCCACATGGTTGAAACGATTAACAAGCTTGTCCGTGAACAGCGGAATCTCCTTCAAGAATTGGGTCAAGATCCAACTCCTGAACAAATCGCTGAGCGTATGGATATGACACCTGACAAGGTGCGTGAAATCTTGAAAATCGCTCAAGAACCAGTATCACTTGAAACACCGATTGGTGAAGAGGACGATAGCCATCTTGGGGACTTTATCGAAGACGAAGTAATTGAAAATCCAGTAGACTACACAACTCGTATCGTCTTACGCGAGCAGTTGGATGAAGTCTTGGATACTCTCACAGACCGTGAAGAAAACGTTCTGCGCCTTCGTTTCGGTTTGGACGATGGGAAAATGCGTACTCTTGAAGATGTTGGTAAAGTCTTTAACGTAACTCGTGAGCGTATCCGTCAGATCGAGGCCAAGGCTTTGAGAAAACTACGTCAACCAAGTCGCAGCAAACCGCTTCGTGATTTTATTGAAGATTAAGAGTGAGGATGAACATGGCTTATACAGAAGAGCAAATTGAGGCTATTAAAACACGTATTTTAAACGCCTTGGAAGGAGTAATCGACCCTGAGTTGGGAATTGATATTGTCAATTTGGGTTTGATTTATGAAATTCGTTTTGATGGTGAGACAGGTCACACTGAAATTGATATGACCTTGACAACCATGGGCTGCCCACTGGCTGACCTTTTGACAGACCAGATACACGATGCGATGACAGATGTGCCTGAGGTAACCAATACCGAGGTTAAATTGGTCTGGTATCCAGCTTGGACGGTTGAAAAAATGAGCCGATATGCACGTATCGCCCTAGGGATTAAATAAAGAGTAAGAAAAATGTGAGAGACGATTGGAAAATAGGGTAAATTCCTCTTTTTCCTCTGGTCTCTTCTTTCTTTTGCTGATTTTCTGGAAATAAAATGGTATAATGAATGGTATGGAAAACGAAAAATTGCGTGTCAATATGCTAAGTTCAAGTGAAAAAGTGGCTGGTCAGGGAGTATCAGGTGCCTACCGTGAGTTGGTACGCCTTCTACATCGAGATGCCAAAGACCAGTTGATTGTTACAGAGAATCTTCCTGTGGAGGCTGATGTAACCCACTTTCATACCATTGATTTCCCCTATTATTTATCCACTTTCCAAAAGAAACGCTCTGGGAGAAAAATTGGCTATGTTCATTTTTTGCCTGATACGCTTGAGGGAAGTTTGAAAATTCCATTTTTCTTAAAGGGAATTATCAAACGCTATGTTTTTTCATTTTACAACCGAATGGAACACTTGGTGGTGGTCAATCCCATGTTTATTGAGGATTTGGTGGCAGCTGGTATTCCTCGTGAAAAAGTAACCTATATTCCAAACTTTGTAAATAAGGAAAAATGGCATCCACTGCCAGCTGAACAAGTTGCTCAACTCCGTAAAGAAATGAATCTAGCGGAAGATCAGTTTGTCGTAGTCGGTGCAGGTCAAGTTCAGAAACGAAAAGGGATAGATGATTTTATCCGCCTAGCGGAGGAATTACCAGAAATTACCTTTATCTGGGCTGGTGGTTTTTCATTTGGTGGGATGACAGACGGTTATGAACGCTATAAAAAAATCATGGACAATCCACCTAAAAATCTAATTTTCCCAGGTATTGTTCCTCCAGAGCGTATGCGAGAGCTCTACGCTTTAGCAGATTTGTTCTTGCTACCAAGTTACAACGAACTATTCCCAATGACCATCTTAGAGGCAGCAAGTTGTGAAGCGCCGATTATGTTGAGGGATTTAGATCTATACAAGGTCATTCTCGAAGGGAATTATCGTGCGACAAGTGATGTTTCTGAGATGAGAGAAGCCATTCTCGAATACAAAGATCATCCTGAAAAGTTGAAAGACTTGAAAGAAAAAGCTAGAGAGATCTCCAAAGAGTACTCTGAGGAGCATTTGTTGGAAATCTGGTTAAAATTTTATCGAGAACAGGCTACTTTGGGCAAAAAGTGAGGTAATTTATGCGAATTGGTTTATTTACAGACACTTATTTTCCTCAGGTTTCTGGGGTTGCGACCAGTATTCGGACTTTGAAAACTGAGCTTGAAAAGCAGGGGCATGCAGTTTTTATCTTTACAACGACTGATAAAGACGTGAACCGATACGAGGATTGGCAAATTATTCGCATTCCGAGTGTCCCTTTCTTTGCGTTTAAGGATCGACGATTTGCCTACCGAGGTTTTACAAAGGCACTTGAAATTGCCAAGCAGTATCAACTCGATATCATTCATACCCAAACAGAATTTTCACTCGGTTTGTTAGGGATTTGGATTGCGAGAGAATTAAAAATTCCAGTTATTCATACCTACCATACCCAGTATGAAGACTATGTGCATTACATTGCTAAGGGCATGCTGATTCGGCCAAGTATGGTAAAATATTTGGTGCGTGGCTTCCTTCATGATGTAGATGGCGTGATTTGCCCTAGTGAGATTGTTCGTGACCTTTTATCTAAATACAAAGTCAAGGTTGAAAAGCGTGTCATTCCAACTGGAATTGAGTTGGCTAAGTTTGAACGACCTGAGATTAAAGAAGAGAATTTACAAGAACTCCGTTCGAAGTTAGGTATTCAGGAAGGCGAGAAAATGCTACTGAGCCTTTCGCGTATCTCTTTTGAGAAGAATATCCAAGCAGTCTTAGCTGCCTTTGCGCAGGTTTTGAAAGAAGAAGACAAGGTGAAACTGGTTGTTGCTGGAGATGGTCCTTATCTGGACAGTCTGAAGGAACAAGCAGTGAAATTGCAGATCCAAGATCATGTGATTTTTACTGGTATGATTGCTCCAAGTGAGACAGCCTTATACTATAAGGCAGCAGATTTCTTTATCTCTGCTTCCACTAGTGAAACCCAAGGCCTGACTTATCTAGAGAGTCTAGCCAGTGGAACGCCTGTCATCGCTCATGGCAATCCTTATCTGGATAATCTGATCAGTGACAAAATGTTTGGAACCCTCTACTATGGAGAGCATGATCTTGCAGGTGCTATCTTGGAGGCCTTGATCGCCACTCCAGATATGAATGAGCAGAAGTTGGCGGATAAGTTGTATGAGATTTCGGCTGAGAATTTTGGGAAGCGAGTTCATGAGTTTTATCTCGATGCGATGATTTCAAATAAATTTGAGCAGGAACTACGTGGAGATGAGCCTATGACACAGCGATTCTTAAAAACTATTTTGTACCTACCTCAGCAGGCTGTTTCAGCTCCGGTTAAGGAGTCTAAACGAATATTAAAGGCTTCTAAAAAGCAGTTGTCTAGCATCCGGGATTACTGGAGAGATTAGTAAAAATATAGGAGAATAAAAGATGGCGAAAAAATTTATGAGAAGTGGAAGAGATCAAAAAAATGGTGGTGTTTGCGCAGGAGTAGCCCACTATTTCGATATTGATCCTACAATTGTTCGTGTGATTTGGGGCGTTCTTGCCTTTTGTTATGGGGCAGGGGTACTTGCTTACTTGATTTTATGGGTAATTGCACCTGTTTCTAGCGAATATTAAAAGAGAATCAGAATAGAACAAAGAGAAATAAAAAGGAGTCCAAATGGCTTTTGGAGATAATGGAAAACGTAAAAAAACAATGTTTGAAAAAGTAACGCTTTTTGTCGTGCTAATTATGTTGTTTGTAACCCTTGCTGGTATCTTTGCGACAGCGCTTGGAGCTTTTAGCAGATTCTAAGCAAGTTGCTAAGATAGAAACAATAACTAATGACTGGATTTTCCAGTCCTTTTTAAAGCGAGAAGAAAATATGAGTATGTTTTTAGATACAGCCAAGATCAAGGTCAAGGCTGGTAATGGTGGCGATGGTATGGTTGCCTTTCGCCGTGAAAAATATGTCCCGAATGGCGGTCCTTGGGGTGGCGATGGCGGACGTGGTGGTAACGTTGTTTTCGTTGTGGACGAAGGCTTGCGTACCTTAATGGATTTCCGCTATAACCGTCATTTTAAGGCCGAATCCGGTGAAAAAGGGATGACCAAAGGAATGCATGGGCGTGGTGCAGAAGACCTTCGTGTTCGTGTACCTCAAGGAACGACTGTACGCGATGCAGAGACAGGTAAAGTTATTACAGACTTGATTGAGCATGGCCAAGAATTTATCGTGGCACATGGCGGTCGAGGTGGTCGTGGAAATATCCGCTTTGCAACACCAAAAAATCCTGCACCTGAAATTTCGGAAAATGGAGAGCCGGGACAGGAACGTGAGTTGCAACTAGAATTAAAAATCTTAGCGGATGTCGGTTTGGTAGGTTTCCCCTCTGTCGGGAAATCAACCCTTCTTAGCGTGATTACCTCTGCTAAGCCCAAAATCGGTGCCTACCACTTTACGACAATTGTCCCAAATCTTGGGATGGTTCGTACGCAGTCAGGTGAATCCTTTGCCGTGGCGGACCTTCCCGGTTTGATTGAGGGAGCTAGTCAGGGTGTCGGCTTGGGGACTCAGTTCCTTCGTCATATTGAACGCACTCGAGTTATCCTTCATATCATCGACATGTCGGCCAGCGAAGGGCGTGATCCTTATGAAGATTACCTTGCTATCAATAAAGAATTGGAATCATACAACCTTCGTCTTATGGAGCGTCCGCAGATCATCGTAGCCAACAAGATGGACATGCCTGAAAGTCAGGAAAATCTTGAAGCCTTCAAGAAGAAATTGGCAGCAGACTACGACGAGTTTGAAGAACTTCCAGCCATCTTCCCTATTTCTGGATTGACCAAGCAAGGTTTGGCTACTCTTTTGGATGCGACAGCTGAATTGT
>CAJPRB010000025.1:0-15267 GCA_905372925.1 uncultured Streptococcus sp. | reverse complement strand
ATCTTTGACTATCGGGCAAGAGGAGTTGAAGATTGTTACAGTTGCGGTTTTGCTCCTTACTTTTCTTTTATCTTTCATGTTCAAATGGAAGTGTTTAATCCATAAAACTGGGATTTATCTAAGAAAAATTGATTTATTTATAGCTTGGGATGAGATTAGAGGTCTTAGCCATGTCTGGATAAATGAATATCATCGTGGATCTCATGGTTTCCCGTTCTATAATCGTAAGACGCTGGTTATTTATAGAGAAAATTATCAACCGGTTTGCCTTTATAATATTTCATTATTGGCCTTATATGTGGCTAAATGTTATCATCCAAAATTGAAAACCAATATAGTCTCAGCAACATTAGCAAGTCTCTTCAATATGGCTTTAAATGCATGGTTCTTGTACGAGATGTTTAGTAAAAATTTGGTGAATATAAAAGCTGAAGTCTTTATGTTTTGGCTGCTTTTGTATGCTGTTAAAGTTTTTGCACTTCCATTGGTCATGCTTGGACACGAAAATCACTGCTATGGGGTTTCTTTGGTACATAGCACGGCATATAAAAAGAATGCTTCGAAAGCTATTAACCTGTAAATTGTTGACAGGAAGCCAGCTATTTATATATCTGTTGCTTTCTACATTCAAAAAGCACTATATGCTTGCTAGATGAGGTTCTAGACATCATATAGTGCTGTTTGTTAAGTCCAGCTAGTGAGTGAGATTTCGCCACTATTGAGCCAGATTTCTGTCTGGTCATCAAGCTGGATAAGGAGTTGTCCTTTGTCGGAGATGTCCTTGGCGACTCCTTTTTTTTCAGTCTGATCTTGGATAAAACTGACCTCTCTTCCTAGAACAAGAGAGTGTTCTTTATAAAGATAGAGTAGTTCTTCGGGTGCTGTTTGGTAGAAACAACGCCAAATTTCTGATATTAGTTCGTTTCGTGTGATAGGAGCTGGTGGTGTAAAGAGACTTCCAGCTTTTTCTTTTATCTCTTTGGGAAAATCGCTGATGGCAAAGTTGATTCCAACGCCGATAATGACGTCTGTTACTAGGCCTGTTTCCACGGACGTCATGGCTTCGGTGAGGATACCTGCTATTTTTTTATTTTTAAAGTAGATATCATTTACCCATTTGATACCCACGTCAATCAAGGTGAGGTTTTTAATAGCTTTGTAAATGGCACCTGCTGTAAGTAATGTGTAGGCAGGAAGCTGGTCATAGGTGAGATTTGGCTGAATATGTAATGACATATAAATACCTCCCTGAGCAGGAGAGTAGTAAGGGCGCTGAAAGCGGCCACGACCTGCTGTTTGACATGTGGAAAGATAGAGACTATTTCCCAGGCTTCCACCTTCAATACCTTCTTTTGCATCTGTTTGGGTTGATTTAGTCTCAGGTTTGTAGCGAATGGTTAAGTTGGTTTTCTCTTGAATCAAATCAGGTAGGATCAAATCGCCTTGAATAAGTTTGTAACCTTTATTTTTAATACTGTCAATCACGAGCCCTTCTTGTTGGAGGCGTTGAATTGCCTTCCATATGGATGTACGACTTAACGACAGTTCTTCTGCAATTTTTTCTCCGCTAACATAGTCGTTTTCTCTAGCTAATATTTGGTAGACTAGCTGGTATGATTTCATTGATTTTCCTTTCTAGCTAAGAGGGAGTGAGAGAGTTCTTTTCGAGTTTGACTCGGTGTTTTATGAAAAAACTGTTTGTAAGCTTTCGAGAAATGTAATGGATCTGAAAAACCAACGGAGTATGCAATGACTTTGATCGTTTCGTTGGTATGTTCTAGTAACTGTTTAGCACGGTTCATTCGAACGAAAAGTAAATATTCTTTTGGAGAGAGTTGGTGAAATTCTTTAAACACACTAGTTAAGTAACTTCTATGAACCGATAGCTTTTTAGCTAAATCTTGAATTGTGAGTGATTGAGGGTAGTGACTATCTATCAATCGTTTGCAGTCAAGATAGAGTTGGTGGGTTGATGAAATATTCTTTTTTTTCTGATTAGGAGCAATAGTTCCTAAATGAAACATCAATTCATGAAGTTGCCCCATGATATGGAGTTGTGCTAGTTCGTTTGATTTTGTTACCTGAGCGAAACGGACAATACTATCAACGAGTTTTGCAGTTGTATGCGTATGACAGTTTTTTGACTGGATGAGGTAGGATTGGTCAGAAATTTGAGATAGAGCAAAGTAGTCAGGTGCCCTCCCTCCAGTAATCCCTAACCAGTAGTAAGCCCAAGGATTCTGGCTATCTGCTTGATAGAAGGTTAATTCATCTGGTTTTAGTAAAAAGAAATCTCCTGCCTTTAAATCAACAATTTTACCCTTATAATGGAATTGACCTTTTCCTTTTGTAATGTAATGTAGTACATAGGTATCTCGAATAGCTGGGCCAAAAGAGTAGTTAGGCGTACATTCTTCATAGCCGTAAAAGCTAAGAGAAAGATCAATTGTTCCAGTCTGGTATTCTGAAAAAACGAGCATGTGCCACCTCCTACCTAACATTTTACCATACTTTGTAGACATTTCTCTATTTTAGAAAGCGCTTTTATATGATAAAATTTTATCAAGAAATCGAAGAGGTGAAATATATGGGAGTTCGAATAGAGAATAATCTATTTTACGTTGAGAGTAAAGGTCTAAGTTTGATTATTGAAAATAGGGATGGGTTCTTATTATTAAAACATTTAGGAAAGACTATTAAGAACTATAGAGGTGCCAATAGTGTTTATGAACGCGATCATGCTTTTTCACCTAATCCAACAGCTACTAATCGAACTTTTAGTTTGGATACGCAACGTCAAATTTTTGGACAACATGGTTTGGGTGATTTTAGGAAACCAACTTTACAGGTTCAGCACGATGCAACTGAAGTAACAGACTTTCGATTTGTAGAAGCAAAGATTTTAAAAGGTCAGAATGGTCCACAGGGCTTACCTTCTCCTCATAGCATGGATGATACAGAGACTCTTGTCTTGATTTTAAAAGATCCTCAAGCTAAACTTAGTCTGACGCTTTATTATACTGCTTTTGATAATGATGCGACAATTGCTAGCTACAGTAAATTGGAAAATAATAGTAATCAGGAAGTTGTCATCCACAAGAACTTTTCTTTTATGGCTGATTTTCCTGCTGCGGCTTACGAAATTGTAACTCTGCAGGGTGCTTATGCTCGTGAAAAGACTGTTCGACGTCAACAGGTAGAACAAGGAATCTTTTCAATTAGTTCGAACCGTGGTGCTTCTGGTCATGCTCAAACACCAGCTCTTCTATTATGTGATCAAGGAGTCACAGAGGATGCTGGGAATGTGTTTGCTCTGCAACTACTGTATAGTGGAAACTTCGAAGCTTTTGTCCAAAAAAATCAGTTGAATGAAGTTCGGGTGGCTATTGGCATTAATCCAGAAAATTTTTCTTGGAAGTTAGATCCTAAGGAAAACTTTGAAACACCGGTAGCTTTAGTGACCTATTCAGATCAGGGATTAACTGGTATTAGCCATGAAAGTCAAAATTTTGTACTTAAGCACATTATGCCAAGTCAGTTTTCTAAAAAAGAACGTCCAATTCTAATCAATAACTGGGAAGCAACTTACTTTGACTTTCAGAAAGAAAAACTGTTAGAATTGGCAGATGAGGCTAAGAAAGTTGGAATTGAACTTTTTGTATTAGATGATGGGTGGTTTGGTAATCGCTTTGATGATAATCGTGCTTTAGGTGATTGGGTTGTTAATGAGAAAAAACTGGGTGGAAGTCTAGAAAGTCTGATTTCAGTTATCCATGAAAGAGGTTTGCAGTTTGGGCTTTGGTTAGAACCGGAGATGATTTCTGTAGATAGTGATTTGTATCGTAAACATCCTGACTGGGCTATTCAGGTTCCAGGATATGAGCATACCTATTCTAGAAATCAATTAGTACTTAATCTTGCAAATTCTCAGGTAGTAGAATATTTGAAAAATGTCTTAGATGAACTCCTCTCTCATCATAAGATTGACTACATCAAATGGGATATGAACCGCAATATCACTAATCTGGGGAATGGATCAGTTTATCTGGAAACCCAGATGCAATCTCATCAGTATATGTTGGGGCTTTACGAACTCGTTTCTTATCTGACTGAGAAGCATAGCCATATTCTCTTTGAGTCCTGCTCTGGTGGTGGTGGACGAAATGATCTTGGTATGATGCGTTATTTCCCACAAGTCTGGGCTAGTGATAATACTGATGCTATTGCACGCTTACCAATCCAATACGGTTCATCCTATCTCTATCCAACCATTTCTATGGGGGCTCATGTGTCAGCAGTACCAAATCATCAGATGGGACGAATGACACCATTGGAAACTCGCGGTCATGTAGCAATGATGGGGAATCTGGGTTATGAGCTTGATTTGACAAGTTTATCAGATGAGGAGAAAGCTGAGATTGCTAATCAGGTGAACTTGTATAAAGAATTGCGACCAGTAGTCCAGTTGGGAAACCAGTATAGGTTAATCAATCCCAATGCTGAATCCAATGAAGCAGCTGTGCAATTTAACTATGGAAATCAAACGGTTGTAACCTACGTCCGAGTCTTATCAGTTGTGGAAACGATGGAAACAACCTTGAAACTAAAAGGCTTAGAGGAAGAAGGACTTTATGAGCTGCAGGGAAATGGCGCAGTTTACTCAGGTGCAGAACTCATGTATGCGGGTATTACTATGGAGCTTCCGCAGGGAGATTATCTCAGCAGGCAGTTACATTTCATTAGAAGATAAGGAGACAAGATCATGAGATGGTATAACAAGATGGGCTTAATTGCTGCTACAGGACTCTGCCTTTTGGGGCTGTCAGCTTGTAGTAGTCAAGAAGAGTCAACTGATGGCAAGGTAACGATTGAATATTTCAATCAGAAGGGTGAAATGGTTGATACCCTTCGTGAGATTGCCAAAGACTTTGAAAAAGAAAATCCGAATGTGCATATTAAAGTAGTGAATGTCCCTAACGCTGGGGAAGTACTCAAAACTCGCGTTCTGGCTGGAGATATTCCTGATGTTGTTAATATCTATCCCCAGTCTATTGAATTACAAGAATGGGCTAAAGCTGGATACTTTGAAGATTTATCTAATAAAGACTATCTTAAGAGAGTTAAGAATCATTACGCAGATAAATATGCGATAGATGGAAAGATTTACAATATTCCTTATACTGCTAATGCTTATGGTATCTATTACAACAAAGATAAATTTAAAGAACTGGGATTGAAAGTTCCAGAGACTTGGGAGGAATTTGAGGAATTAGTTGATACGATTATAGCAAAAGGGGAAACGCCTTTTGCCATTGCAGGAGCAGATACTTGGACCTTGAATGGTTATCATCAGTTAGCTCTTGCCACTTCTACAGGTGGCGGTAAGGAAGCGAATGATTACCTACGTTTTTCCAAGCCAAATGCCATAAAGTCTTCAGATTCAGTGCTTAAAGATGATTTCAGGCTGTTAGATTTATTCCGCAAAAAAGGTTCCATGCAAACCAACTGGCAAGGAGCAGGCTATACTGACGTTGTCGGTGCCTTCGCTAGAGGCGATGCCCTGATGACTCCAAATGGCTCTTGGGCTATCACAGCAATCAATGCGCAAGATCCTAAGTTTAATGTTGGAACGTTCCCTTTCCCTGGAAAGCAAAAAGGACAAAGCTTGACCATTGGAGCAGGAGATCTAGCTTGGTCTATCTCGTCAAGTAGTAAGCACAAGAAAGAAGCCAATGCTTTTGTTGAATATATGTCACGTCCAGAAGTTATGCAGAAATATTATGATGTGGACGGCTCACCAACAGCTATTGAAGGTGTCAAGGAAGCTGGGTCAGATGCACCGCTAGCTGGTCTTGCTGAACTAGCATTTACAGATCGACATCTCGTTTGGCTAGCTCAAGACTGGACCAGTGAAAGTGATTTTTATACCTTGACTGGGAACTATATTACAACTGGAAACAAAGAGGATATGGCGAAAGCGCTAAATGCATTCTTCAATCCGATGAAAGCAGACGTAGAGTAGGAGTAGATCTACTATGAAAAAATTGATTGAGAAATATTGGGGCTGGCTCTTTGTCCTTGTTCCCCTTGTACTACAGGCTGTATTCTTCTATGTACCCATGTTTCAAGGTGCCTTCTACAGCCTGACTAATTGGACTGGATTGACCTATAATTATAAATTTGTTGGTTTGAATAACTACAAATTGCTGATGATTGATGGGAAATTCTTCACAGCCATAGCTTTTACTTTGATTTTAACTCTGGCATTGATTATTGGAGAGATTACGATTGGGATGGTTGTGGCACGAGCCTTGAATTCTAAGATGAAAGGACAGACCTTCTTTAGAGCTTGGTTCTTTTTCCCGGCTGTTTTATCTGGTTTGACAGTTTCCTTGATTTTTAAACAATTTTTCAACTATGGTCTTCCAACGATTGGAAGAATTTTAGGGATTGGTTTTTTACAAGAGAGTCTATTAGGAACACCTGTCGGAGCGGTAGTGGCAACTATTTTTGTTCTTCTATGGCAAGGAGTAGCAATGCCAATCATTCTCTTTCTAGCTGGTCTTCAGAGTATTCCATCTGATATTTTAGAAGCTGCATCAATTGATGGTGCAACCAGTAAACAAACTTTTTGGAAAATTGAATTACCATATTTGCTGCCAACGATTTCTATGGTTTTTATCCTAGCTCTTAAGTCCGGTTTGACAGCCTTTGACCAGATTTTTGCCTTGACGAGTGGTGGTCCAAATAATGCAACGACGTCTCTTGGACTTTTAGTCTACAACTATGCCTTCAAGAGTAACCAATATGGATATGCGAATGCAATTGCCTTGATTTTATTCTTAATCATTGGAATTGTTTCTCTTATCCAAATCAAACTATCAAAGAAATTTGAAATCTAATAGAGGAGTCCTACACATGAAAAAAGAAGAAAAATTGAATCAGTTTTGGAAATATGTCCTCTTGATAGTAGGTGGTATCCTTATACTTGTTCCTTTGTTGGTAACAGTATTTAGTTCTTTCAAAATAACTAAGGATATCATGAATCATTTCTTTAGTTTGCCCAATCCTTTTACCTTAAGTAATTATGAACGATTAATTTCGGATGGAATTGGAGGCTATTTCTGGAATTCAGCTGTTATTACGGTGTTATCATTGATTGTAGTAGCTTTCTTTATACCAGCTGCAGCTTATTCCATTGCTCGAAATATGTCCAAGAAAAAAGCCTTTGCAATTATGTATTCGCTCTTGATCTTAGGAATATTTGTTCCATTTCAGGTGATTATGATTCCCATCACAGTTATGATGAGTAAACTCGGTCTAGCAAATATGTGGGGGTTGGTAATACTCTATCTAACTTATGCAATTCCACAGACTCTCTTCTTGTATGTTGGTTATATTAAAATCAGTATACCAGATAGTTTAGATGAAGCTGCGGAAATTGATGGGGCTGATCGTTTTACAACTTATCGTCGAATCATTTTTCCAATGCTGAAACCCATGCATGCGACAACTTTGATTATCAATGCTCTCTGGTTCTGGAATGACTTTATGTTGCCACTCTTGATTCTGAATAAGGATTCCAAGATGTGGACTTTGCCTCTCTTCCAATACAACTACCAAGGTCAGTACTTCAATGACTATGGACCAAGTTTTGCATCTTATATTGTGGGAATTGTAACGATAACCATTGTCTACCTCATCTTCCAAAAACATATCATTTCAGGAATGAGTAACGGGGCAGTGAAGTAAGAAAGTGCTTAGGGGATTTATAATTTCATACATAGACGAACGGTTCAGCTTATTGACAATTCTATGTAGAAAATAAGAAAGTAGTACTTAATTACTTGAGTCTATATTAGTACGAGTTCAATGTGAACAAAAATCTAAAAATATCTTTCATTTACGAAGCCAGGTCATATAAGACTTGGCTTTCATCAGAAAAAGGAGAACATCTATGACCATTCAAAATAAAACTATGTTGATTACTTACTCAGATAGTCTTGGAAATAACCTTAGAGACCTGTATAAGAATTTGGAAGAACATTTTGGCGATGCTATTGGAGGAGTTCACCTTCTACCATTTTTCCCATCAACAGGTGATCGTGGATTTGCGCCAGTTGACTATGACGAAGTGGATTCAGCTTTTGGTGATTGGGAGGACGTTAAGCGTTTAGGTGAGAAATATTATCTTATGTTTGACTTTATGATTAATCATATTTCTCGTCAATCCAAGTACTATAAGGACTATCAAGAAAAACATGAAGCTAGTGAATTTAAAGAGCTCTTTTTAAACTGGGATAAGTTTTGGCCAGAGAACCGTCCGACACAGTCTGACGTAGATTTAATCTACAAGCGTAAGGATCGTGCACCAAAGCAAGAGATTGTATTTGCAGATGGTTCAGTGGAACATTTGTGGAATACCTTTGGTGAGGAGCAGATTGATCTTGATGTGACCAAAGAAGTAACGATGGCATTTATCCGTAAGACGATTCAACATCTAGCAAGTAACGGGTGTGATTTGATTCGTCTAGATGCCTTTGCTTATGCAGTGAAGAAATTGGATACCAATGATTTCTTTGTGGAACCAGATATTTGGAATTTATTGGACAAAGTTCGAGATATAGCAGCTGAGTATGGAACAGAGCTCTTACCTGAGATTCATGAACACTATTCGATTCAGTTTAAAATTGCGGATCATGATTACTATGTTTACGATTTTGCCCTTCCAATGGTGACTCTTTATACTCTTTACAGTTCCAGAACAGAGCGCTTGGCAAAGTGGTTAAAGATGAGCCCGATGAAGCAATTTACGACACTAGATACCCATGATGGAATTGGAGTGGTGGATGTCAAGGATATCCTGACCGATGAGGAAATTGACTATGCTTCAAATGAGCTCTATAAGGTAGGAGCGAATGTCAAACGTAAGTACTCTAGTGCCGAGTATAACAATCTAGATATCTACCAAATCAATTCAACCTACTATTCTGCGCTTGGAGACGATGATGTCAAGTATTTCCTCGCTCGTTTGATTCAAGCTTTTGCTCCAGGCATTCCTCAGGTTTATTATGTGGGACTATTAGCAGGAAAAAATGACTTGAAATTGTTAGAAGAAACCAAAGAAGGTCGAAATATTAATCGCCATTACTATAGCAACGAGGAAATAGCAGAAGAAATTCAACGTCCTGTGGTGAAGGCCCTTCTCAATCTATTTTCTTTCCGTAATCGGTCAGAGGCCTTTGATCTAGAAGGAACTATAGAGGTGGAAACACCAACAGCTCACAGCATTGTAATCAAACGTCAAAATAAAGACAAGTCCGTAACAGCAGTAGCAGAAATTGATTTACAAAGTCAGACCTATCAAGTAGTGGAAAACGGCAGAAAAATTCAGTTCTAGTGCTATATTAATGAAAGAGTTTTTTTGTTGTGAAAACGTGTTCATTGTTCCCAAATGACGGAAAAAATGGTAGAATATAAAGATAGTTTAGCATTTATCTTCTGGAGAAATCCAGAACAGAAAGGATCCGTTTTGAAATCAATTGGATTACTGGATAAGATAAGAGGGCTTTCGAAAAAAGATTTCTTTTTGTATTTGATGATCATAAGTATCTTTTTACCTTTTTATTTGTTCTTAGCCCTCTTTGCTTTATATTTGATAGGTTTACTTGTTACTGGGGAGATGAAGGGAATTATCAAAGGATTAGCCAAACATCCTGTACTTCTCTTTTTTATTGCCTACAGTAGTATCATCTCTATCGTCGCTAAGAACTGGCTTGGATTGGTTGCATCTTTACTGATGTTTCTCTTCCTCATTTTCTTTAGTTTCTACCAGAAACGTCTGACACATGCTTTCTTTCGACTGATACTGCAGACAATCTTGTTTGGTAGTGTGCTCTCTGCGGCTTTTGCTACTTTGGAGCATTTCCAAATTGTAAAGAAATTTAACTATGCCTTTCTTTCGCCCAATATGCAGGTATGGCATCAGAATCGGGCAGAAGTGACCTTTTTTAATCCTAATTACTATGGAATTATTTGTTGTTTCTGTATCATGATTGCCTTCTATCTCTTTACAACGACCAAGTTGAATTGGTTGAAGGTATTCTGTGTGATTGCAGGCTTTGTTAATCTCTTTGGATTGAACTTTACTCAAAATCGAACTGCCTTTCCTGCTATTATCGCTGGAGCCATCATTTATCTCTTTACAACCATTAAAAACTGGAAGGCCTTTTGGCTTAGTATCGGGGTCTTTGCGATTGGCTTGAGTTTCCTTTTTTCTAGTGATTTGGGAGTTCGGATGGGGACTTTAGATTCCTCTATGGAAGAACGCATTTCTATCTGGGATGCTGGGATGGCCTTGTTTAAGCAAAATCCTTTTTGGGGGGAGGGGCCATTGACCTATATGCACTCTTATCCTCGGATAAATGCTCCTTATCATGAACATGCTCACAGCCTTTATATTGATACGATTCTGAGTTACGGAATTGTGGGAACCATTTTATTAGCTTTGTCTTCTGTTGCTCCTGTTCGTTTGATGATGGATATGAGTCAGGAGTCGGGGAAACGTCCAATTATCGGTCTTTATCTATCTTTCCTTACAGTGGTTGCTGTGCATGGAATCTTTGACTTGGCCCTTTTCTGGATTCAGTCAGGTTTCATTTTCTTGTTAGTTATGTGCAGTATTCCATTGGAGCGTCGAACCTTGGTATCAGACATGACGGATTAAGTTAATAAACAGTGAAGATCTTCTACTCTAGGCAGGAGGTCTTTTTTGTTGGTGGAAATTATTTCTAAATCGAAATAGTTGACAGATGGAATGAGAGGTGTTACAATGAAAACAATTCGATATAGAAACAAATTGGAGAGGTCGTGAAAGATAGTCATTTGGTAGCCCATCATATTCGTTTGTTAAATGGGCGGATTTTTCAAAAGTTATTGAGTCAGGATCCTGAGGCTCTTTATCGGAGTGAACAGGGAAAGATTTTAGCGGTTTTATGGAATAGTGAGACAGGTTGCGCTACAGCCACAGATATTGCACTAGCGACAGGACTTGCTAACAATACGCTGACAACCATGATTAAGAAGCTTGAGGAGCAAAATCTGGTTACCATCAGTCCATGTGGAATAGACAAGCGAAAAAAATATGTCAAACTAACGGAGAAAGGTTTGTCCCAGAAAGAAGTTGGCCATCGTGTTAGTCAAAGACTGGATGCTATTTTTTATAAAGGCTTCTCAGAGGAAGAAATTTGCCAATTTGAAAGTTATCAGGAACGTATTTTAGCCAATCTGAAAGAGAAAGCAAATGAGGCATAAATCATGTCAAAACAAGTTGAAAATGCACAAAATCTATATATTCATGCCATTCAAGACGGGTGTGTTGCTGAGGCTCAAGCCCAATCTGTAGGGGATACCTACATTCAACACTCGACAGGTGTGCCAGATGGGAAAGAAGGGTTTGCGGCTTTCTTTGCAAATTTCTTTGAGCGCCATCCTGAGCGTGTGATGAAGATTGTTCGCACCATTGAGGATGACAATCTGGTCTTTGTCCATGTTCACCAATATCTCAATGGTGGGAAAGCTCAATGGGTGACGACAGATACTTTCCGTGCGGATGAGAATGGTCGTATCGTGGAGCATTGGGATGTTATTGACTACTATCGAACACCTGAAAATGGCCAATTAGATCAGATTTTTGGTGATTTTGAGATCAAGGATTTGGATAAGACAGCAGAAAATAAAAAGTTGGTTCGCCGTTTCTTGACAGAGATTTTCCAAAATGGGGAACTGGAGCAGTGGAGTGATTATGTGGCAGACGATTTGATTCAGCATAATCATGAGATTGGACAAGGAAGTGGTGCTTATAAAAACTATGTGGCTGAACATGGTGTTACTTTCGACTTTGTTTTCCAACTCTTAGGACAAGGAAACTATGTGGTCAGCTATGGTAAGACTCAGATTGACGGCATTGCCTATGCCCAGTATGACATCTTCCGTCTAGAGAATGGATTGATTGTAGAGCATTGGGACAACAAAGAAGTCATGCCTAAGGTAGAAGACTTGACCAACCGAGGAAAGTTTTAAAAGGAGATACTAAGATGAAAGCTGTGCTTGTCAAGGAAGCTGGAGGACCAGAAGTTCTGCAGGTTGTGGAAGTTCCAAAACCGACTGTTAAAGAAGGTTGGACCTTGGTCAAGGTGCAAGGATTTGGAATCAACCATAGCGAGATTTTTACTCGTCAAGGACTATCGCCCTCCGTTCAATTTCCACGGATTTTAGGAATTGAATGTGTGGGACTTGTAGAGGAAACCAATCGTCCCGATTTGCAGGTCGGACAGCAAGTCATCTCCATCATGGGAGAAATGGGGCGTGCTTTTGATGGTGGTTATGCTGAGTATGTTTTGCTACCAGATGAACAGGTTTATCCTGTGAGGACAGAACTTGCTTTGGAAAGTTTAATCGCACTGCCTGAAACCTACTACACGGCATTTGGCTCTTATCTCAATCTCAAGATTGAGGAGGGAGACCGAGTTCTGGTTCGAGCAGCGACTAGTGGTGTTGGGATTGCTTTTGCAAAGCTTCTCAAAGGGCAATTTCCAAATGTCTATCTAGCGGGAAGTAGCCGTAGTCTGAGCAAGGAAAAGCAACTAAAAGAGGCAGGATTTAATCAGGTAATTTTGGACAAGGATGGTGTTTTGCAAACGGAAGAGCAGTTTGACAAGGTCT
Organism: uncultured Streptococcus sp.; assembly: GCA_905372925.1. Taxonomy (GTDB): domain Bacteria; phylum Bacillota; class Bacilli; order Lactobacillales; family Streptococcaceae; genus Streptococcus. The sequence continues at coordinate 2,544 of CAJPRB010000025.1, read as the reverse complement.
TGGATCTTGTCGGTCCGAGTGCCATTCTTGATACATTTGCTCGGACGGCAGATGGTGGTATTATCTGTTCTTGTGGCTTGCTGGGCGGTCAGTGGACTATTCCAGACTTTGACCCTATTGAAATGCTTTATCGTAATCTTTACTTGACTACTTTTGCTTCTGGCAATGTGTCTCAAGACAAGCTTCAAGCTTTGGTGGACTTTGTGGAGCGTTATCAGGTAGACGTACGACCTGAAAAAGTATTTTCTATTGAACAAATCCAGGATGCGCATGCTTATCTGGAAAGTAGCCAGTCTTTTGGCAAGATTATCGTAAAAAATGAGGAGAAAGAATGATTGAATATAAAAATGTAGCGCTACGCTACACAGAAAAGGATGTCTTGAGAGATGTCAATTTACGAATTGAGAATGGGGAGTTCATGGTTTTAGTTGGGCCTTCTGGGTCAGGTAAGACGACCATGATTAAGATGATTAATCGTCTCTTGGAACCAACTGATGGAAATATCTATATGGATGGTAAGCGCATCAAAGACTATGATGAGCGTGAACTTCGTCTTTCTACTGGTTATGTTTTACAGGCCATTGCTCTTTTTCCCAATCTAACAGTTGCAGAAAACATTGCTCTCATTCCTGAAATGAAGGGGTGGACTAAGGAAGAGATTGCTCAGAAAACAGAAGAGCTTTTGGCTAAGGTTGGTTTACCAGTAGCTGAGTATGGACATCGACTTCCTAGTGAATTATCTGGTGGAGAACAGCAACGGGTGGGCATTGTTCGTGCCATGATTGGTCAACCTAAAATTCTTCTCATGGATGAACCTTTTTCAGCCTTGGATGCTATTTCGAGAAAACAGTTGCAGGTTTTGACGAAAGAATTGCATAAAGAGTTTGGTATGACAACGATTTTTGTGACCCATGATACGGATGAGGCTTTAAAGTTGGGGAATCGGATTGCTGTTTTGCAGGACGGGGAGATTTGTCAAGTGGCAACACCTGAGGAAATCTTATCTGCACCTGCGACCAGCTTCGTAGCAGATTTATTTGGAGGTGTTCAACATGGCTAATTTGATTTCTACCTTTCAGGAGCGCTTTGGTGATTGGGTAACAGCCCTTGGTCAGCACCTCCAGCTCTCTCTTCTGACCTTACTAGTGGCCATCTTCCTGACTATTCCGCTCGCTATCTATCTCAATAGTCACAAAAAAGCAGCCAATTGGGTGCTACAAATTGCAGGAATCTTTCAAACCATTCCTTCAATGGCCTTGCTGGGTCTCTTTATCCCTCTCATGGGGATTGGTACACTGCCAGCACTGACTGCTCTGGTGATTTACGCCATTTTCCCAATTTTAGAAAATACTGTCACGGCTTTGAATGGGATTGATCCTAGTTTAGAGGAAGCTGGAATCGCCTTTGGGATGACCAAGTGGGAGCGACTCAAGAAGTTTGAATTGCCTCTAGCTATGCCCGTCATCGTATCAGGAGTTCGGACGGCAACAGTTATGATTATCGGGACAGCGACTCTGGCAGCCTTGGTTGGAGCTGGTGGACTAGGTTCTTTTATCCTTCTAGGAATTGATCGTCGCAATGCCAGTCTGATCTTGATTGGAGCAATTTCATCCGCAGTTTTGGCTATTCTTTTCAACAGCCTCCTTAAATGGATGGAAAAGGCCAAGTTTCGGACGGTTTTTGCAGCTTTTGCGGTCCTAATCCTCGGACTAGGCGCTTCTTACACGCCAAGCTTGCTACCAAAACAAAGCAAGGATAATCTGGTTATTGCTGGGAAATTGGGGCCAGAGCCAGAAATTCTCATGAATATGTATAAGCTCCTTATCGAGGAAAATACGGATATGACTGTGACAGTCAAACCAAACTTTGGGAAGACCGACTTCCTTTATCAAGCTCTGAAAAAAGGTGATATTGATATCTATCCTGAGTTTACCGGTACGATTACTGGAACTCTCTTGCAGCCTGTTCCAAAGGTCAACAATGATGCTGAAGAAGTTTTTGAAGCAGCACGTGATGGAATCAAAAAACAGGACAATCTAGTCTTACTCAATCACATGGCTTATCAAAATACCTTTGCTATCGCAGTACCTAAAAGTGTCGCCAAAGAATACAATCTTAAAACCATCTCTGATCTTAAAGCAGTCCAAGACAAGCTTAAAGCAGGTTTTACCCTAGAATTTAACGACCGTGAAGATGGGAATAAGGGCTTGCAGTCTGTCTATGGACTCAATCTCAATGTGTCAACCATGGAGCCAGCCCTCCGCTATGATGCGATTAAATCAGGTGATATTCAGATTATGGAAGTCTACTCAACTGACCCTGAAATTGAGCGCTATCAACTTCAGATTTTAGAAGACGATAAACATCTTTTCCCTCCTTATCAAGGAGCACCTCTCATGAAGGCTGAATTGTTAGAAAAACATCCAGAATTGGAATCTATTCTCAATAAACTAGCTGGTAAAATTTCTGAAAGCCAGATGAGCCAGATGAATTATCAAGTCGGCATTGAAGGCAAGTCTGCAGAACAAGTAGCCAAGGCATTTC
>CAJPRB010000024.1:0-15307 GCA_905372925.1 uncultured Streptococcus sp. | reverse complement strand
TCGTCGCCAGACCAATTTGATTCCCATATGAAGAATAACCATGAGCCGCTGTCTTCGAAATGACTTGTTGTGGCAATTTCCCAGCACGCGTTTCTGAAATCGGAGCTGTAATATCACCAGCACCTGAGATACGCATAGCTTGGTAAACGTAGGAACGGCCTGACAATGGGTCACGAATAGCCCCACCGATACAAGTAGCCGCGCCACCAAATGGTTCAATTTCCGTTGGGTGGTTGTGGGTTTCGTTTTTGAACATAAGGAGCCAAGGTTCCTTGACACCATCAACGTCCACTTCGATTTCAACCGAGCAGGCATTGATTTCGTCTGACACTTCCATGTCGTCCAAACGTCCATTAGCACGCTCATAACGACCAAAAACAGTCGCCATATCCATCAAAGTCTGTGGTTTCTCCGAACGCCCCAATTCATCACGCATGGCAATATACTTGTCATAGGTCGCCTGCAATTGCTTTTGGAATTTTGAAGCTGAGAAGTCGATATTTTTCAACTCGGTCTCAAAAGTCGTGTGACGGCAGTGGTCGGACCAATAAGTGTCCAAAACCTTCAGCTCTGTTTCCGTTGGCACGCGCCCGATTGACTTGAAGTAGTCTTGGATAAAGAGCAAATCATCCACTTCCATGGCCATCCCTTGCTCGGCCTTGTAGCGGGCAAAGTCTTCTGCCGTATAGCTTTCAAAGAAAGTCAATTTGGGAATAGTCTTGTCTGACTCAGAAAATTCCTGCTTGGCAATCCCTGTCGTGATGTCCTTAAAACGAGAATCAACTGGATTGAGCAGGTAGTTCTTGACTGCTTCTAACTCAGTCGTATCAATATCTTTATTAACCAAGTACAGTTGGGCTGTGTTGACCGTCACATCACTCGAACTTCCCAGTAAAAGCAAGGCTTCCTGTGAAGAAGCTGCACGCTGGTCAAACTGCCCTGGCAGGCTTTCAATGGCAAAGAAAGCATAGTTGGCAAGATCCGCTTGCACAGCCGCTTCATCCAAGACATGGTCGGTCACCTGCTCAGAGAAGATGTGTTTCTCTGCAGGTGCAAACAAGTCCTCTGCCAAATCAAAGACATCATAAACCTGCACAATGCGAATACTTTTTAAAGTTGAAAGTCCCAAATTATGCTGGAGCTCCCTTACCAAACTCTCTGACTTGACCTGAAAATCAGCCTTTTTCTCAACAAAAATACGTTTATCCATCAATTCTTATTCCTTTATTTCAGCTCTTGCAATGTTCACAAATGACCTTGAAGGTATTATTTTAAACCTTGCAACTTTTCCCAGACAATCTCGTAAACGTCTGTTAGTTCTCCGAGACCTCTACGGAAAACATCCTTATCCATGTGGTTACCATCCGCATCCCACAAACGGCAGTTGTCTGGTGAAAATTCGTCTGCCAAGATAATCTCGCCATCCTTATCAAAACCGAACTCTAGCTTAAAGTCAATCAATTTAAGTCCAATCTCAGCAAACCAAGCTTTCAAGAGCTCATTGATACGACGGGTTTCTTCCTTCAAGTAAGCAATCTGCTGGTCATCCGCAATTTTAAGGAATTTCACATGCTCATCATTGATAAACGGATCATCCAAATCATCATTTTTATAGTAAAATTCGACAATCGGAGTCTCAAATGCGATACCCTCATCCACACCAAAACGTTTTGAAAAGGAACCAGCCGTGTAGTTACGGAGCACAACTTCCAAAGGAATAATCTCAACCTTTTTATTGAGCTGTTCCGTATCTGAAAGCTTCTCCACAAAGTGAGTCGCTACACCAGCCGCATTTAACTTTTCAAAAATAAAAGATGAAATCTGATTATTTAACACTCCCTTGCCCGCAATCTGCTCCTTCTTAACACCGTTGAAAGCAGTCGCCTGGTCCTTGTAAGTTGAAATAATGAGATTTTCATCCTCAGTTGTATAGATATCCTTGGCTTTTCCCGAATAGATCAATTCTTTTGACATTTTAAAGTTCGCCTTTCGTATTTCTTTACTTCATTCTACTACAAAATAACGGAAATAGCAAGAATTTGCGAACGACGTCGGAGGTGGCTCTTTTTAATATTAAGAAAAACTGTAAAATCAAAACATTTTACAGTTTTAAAAGTATAATATCGCGTTAAAAACAAACATTATTCTCTATTCAAAAATTGATCTAAGTAGTATCGCAGATAACTTTTCTTTCCTGTGATTAGTGTCAAACGTCCTTCTGAACCGTAGCGAAGCTCTTCTGCTTGTTCAGGAGTCAGACTTGTCTCCGCCTCTATTTTAAAGAAATTTCCCTTTTCAGTCTTGGTAGCTGTCGCATCAATATTCGTAATCGCAGAAACAAGAACGAGCTCTTTGTTGGCATCCTTGGTTATAGTAAAGCGAACAGAATCACCTACTTTAAGCCTTGCAACATCTTTTGAACTGAGATAAGCTGTGAGTTTGGTTTTGCCTTCTCTTTCCAAGGCCGGGTACAATTGGGCTAGCAGGGTTCCTTCTGCAACCATGGTAGAATCACTGGTCTCAGGATTAAGGTGAAGCACACCGTCCTCGCTTGCTGTAATCTTCCCCTTCTCTAGGAGACCTCCTTGGACTTTCTTACCCGACTCTGCTTCTAAAATTTTCTGATCCAAAAGGGTTAATTCCTGGCCGACTTTGACTAGGTGCTGGGACTTAAGGGATTCAAGCTGACTATCCAGTCCCGTTGCGTAGGCTTGTTGAGCTCCAGAACCCGCATACTGTACACGATAAGTAGCTAAACTAGACTCTAGCTGGGTAATTTGTGCATCCACCTGTGCAATAACTTGCGATTTAGCTTGCGGATCTTCTCCAGCTTGGTTTTTATAGGTCTGATAAAAAGAGTAGGCCGCATTTTGACTATCCAATTGAGCTCCTGTTTCAATCGCCGACTTAGCTGTTTTGTAGTCTTGAATTTTATCCTCTGTTTGGCTGATAAGATTGCCAATCTCGGCCTGACTCTGACTTGCTGCTGCATTTTGAGAGGAGATGCTGGCATTTTGCTGAGAAACATTACTCCTCAGACTATTCGCTTGGCTGAGATAGTCTCGAAACATCTCCTGATAACCAAACTTATCTGCCTCTGGAAATTGATCACTCCCCTCTTTCAAACTGGATTGCAAATAACCCAACTGTTTTTTTTGATCCTTAAACATCTCCAACTGGCTGGCGTATGCTTCGACCTGGACAGCCTCAGCCCCTTGCTGGTACTGAACGAGGAGATCCCCCTGCTTGACTAGTTTGTTTTCTTCTAGATAATTAGCCACGATGCGTTGATTACTAGTCGACTGGATATTGGCAATAATCCGACTAGGTTCGACAGTAGCTCTGGTAGACAAACTGATTTCCTTCTCTGCAAAGACTGCAAATCCCATCAGAAACACGAGTAGAAGAAACATGGGTAAAATCACTCGACTGGAAAAATTATGGTAACGACGATGGTAAAACTCCGCACTTTCTAAAAATTCTGGTTGCATCTTCTCCTCTTTCTAGCTATTCACCAAATGGGCGTAAAAGCCATCTCGAGCCAGCAAATCAGCATGATTGCCTTCTTCGACAATCTTGCCCTGGTCCAAAACAACAACCTTCTCTGTCCGCTCAGCAATGGTCAAGCGGTGGGCAATGAAAATCAAGGTCTTGTCTAAAGCCATAAGATTATCCACGATCCGCTTCTCTGTCAAAATATCCAGACTGCTAGTTGCCTCATCCAAGATCAAGACAGGCGCATCAGTCAAAAGAGCACGCGCCAGAGCGATTCGCTGCCGTTGCCCACCAGAAATTCCAACCCCATCCGAAGTCAATTCTGTCTGGTAATTCAGTGGCATGCGCTCGATATCCTCCCGAATCTCGGCCAACTCAACCGCCCGTAAGATATCTTCCTGAGTCGTTCCCTCCTTAGCTCCAAGGAGAAGATTTTCCAAAATCGTTCCGTTAAAGACATAGGGCTGTTGAGGCAGATAGTTGATGTACTGGCGTAGGGCCTTTTTATCAATCTGATTGAGATTGACACCACCCAGACTAATCTCTCCCTGACTTGGGTCGTAAAAATTAACCATCATCTTGGCCAAGGTGGTCTTTCCCGACCCTGAAATCCCCACGAAAGCCATCTTAGACCCTTTCGGAATGGTCAAATTGATATCCGACAAGACGTCACGACCATAGCCATACTTATAGTGAACCTGCTTGAAGGTCATCTCTCCCTTCATCATACTCAGATCTTCTACCGTTTTCTTCTCCTCAAACTCCGAAGTTACTAGATAAATCTCATTTAGACGGTTATTGGCAACCTGCGCTGTCTGAAGTTTGGTTTGCAGGTTGATGATATTTTCCAAAGGATTGGTAAAGTAAACAAGCAAAGTATTATAGGTAATCAGTTGGCCCAAACTCATTTTCCCATCCATGACAAGAACTGCTCCCATCCAGAGAACGGCAACATTGAGCAGGAGCTGGGCAACTTTTTTCAGTGCCTTTTGCTGGCTTTCTGCCCGACTATAGGTAAAGGATTTTTTCAAATAAGTTACAAATTCCTTATCAATCTTTTGATAGCGCGAATTCTCACTGGTCAACGACTTAATGGTCTCAATACCGTTGATGTCCTCGATGATAGAAGAAGACAGGACCGCATTGGCTTCCATAGTGTCCCGATTCATCTTTTCAAAAGGTTTCATAAAGACAAAGATAATCACTGTATAGATGGGAAGCGCAAGCAGACTAATGAAAAAGAGCGTCATATTTTGTGAAAATAAAACAAGCGAAATAATCAAAATCGTCGACACATCCAAAAAGATAGACAAAATGGTTGATGCTAGCGCGTCAATGATACTGTTAGCATCTGTAAAACGAGACACGATTTCTCCTGTCCTGCGTGTCGCAAAAAAGGACATTGGCAGGTGAAAAACATGCTTGATGTAGGACAAAATCACATCAATTGACAGGCGTTGCCCCAAAACAAGTAAGAGATACTCCTGAGCATAAGACAAAATCTGCTGGAGAATATAGACGATGACCAAACCAATAGAAATAATTCCCAGCGTCGAACGCATCTGGTCTGGTACGTAACTATCAATGATGGACTGAAGATAGTAGGAGCCCACAATATTGATTAGGGTCACCAAGAGTGTCGCTAGGACGATATTGGTAATTAACCCACGCTGTTTAAGTAAAATCGGCAAGAAGGATAGGAGCCCCTGTTTTTTCTCCTTATGAGGTTTATAGTCCGGAGATGGTGCCATAAAGAGACTGATCCCTGTCCACTCTTGCGCAAATCGCTCACGGGAAATCTTGGTCAGCTTGACACCAGGATCTGGATCAGCGATATGGATGGTCTTCTTATCCTGACCTGTCACCACATAGTAGTGGAGCAATTTCCCTTCCTTGAGCACATGGGCCACAAAAGGAAAGGTCAAATCAGGCAGATCAAAGAGCGTCATATCCGCCTTGATAGCCCGCGTCTCAAAGCCAAGCTCCTCTGCCACCTTTACAAGACCCAAAGCAGTCGTCCCATCCATGGTCGTCTTAGCTAACTCTCGTAGATGGGCCAAGGAGTAATAACTACCATAGTAGCCAAAGACCATAGCCAAGGAAGCCACGCCACAATCCATCTGATCCACCTGGGGACGATAGTGTCTTTTCCCAAATTTCATATCCATCTCCTTTTTTCTAACAATCTCTTAAAAACTTTGTAAGATTATTTTAACCAAACGAAGAAGAAATCGGAAAATTATTTCTGAAAAAACAATATTCATACCTGAACAGCACTTTTTGTCAAAGAAAATAGGCAGAACAAGAGTCCTGCCTAGATCATTCAATTACACAGATTTCTTACCTTTCCCACCTCTTTTATGAATAGTATATAAAACGATAAACGAAAACACAGGGGGTACCAGATAACTACTTTCACTCATTGTCACCTGAAATCCAAGAGTTGCTAGTATCGTAAAGATGAGAGTATTCATTAAAAATAGAAAAACAAATACAATAAAGGATTTTAAAATCTTATTCATTTCGATCCTCATCACCTTCTTTACTTTTTCTTTTGAGAATAGTGTGGTATTTTACCGCTATGTAAATGATTAAAAGAAGTAGAGGGTAAGAAAACAGGTCTGAAACTTCCATGAAATTTACACTATACTTTCCTAGTAATAGCTTATAGTCCATTAAAACTTGAAGGATAGAAAGTACAATGCGTACTAGTAGAAGGCCCCCTAATAAGATCACTTCTTTTTTAACATACGAACACCTTCCTCACTAAATGCAGATTACGGTCCATTGGTCTAACACTCCAAGATTGCTTTTATGCTAGAGCTACAGAAATCAGACTCATGTTATCATCGTTTGTTATCTTTTTCTTCACTTCTATAAAGTAAGATAAAGATCATCAAGAATAATGAAATCGTAGGTATATCAAAATACTCAAACCATTTAGGTAGGTCTATTTTGTTTACATCAGTTACGATTCTAATAAGTAGATAAGCCATAGAGCCAAATAATACAGTGGTCTCTAGCCAAGCTTTTCGTAATAACTGAAAAACTTTCATCCCAAACTCCAATCTGATGGTCAATCAATTTCCACTCTTACTTTCTGTTGTTCTGTACTTATATCCTAGATAAAACAAGCCAAGCAGAAGCGGATAGGTTTCTGGATAAAACAAGGTATTGATCGGATTTTTCAAAATCAAATACGTTGCGATATAGATAATGAGTGATACGATAAAATATCCCTCAGCAAATCCTAATAAGAATTTTTTCATGGTAGACTCCTATTTACCTGACAAGAGTGCTCGAGTTGTTAAAATAGCTCCACCTGTATATACAAAACCTTTTACAAAACCGACTGCCACAGGGATAAGAAGGGGAAAGGCTCCCCCTTGAATTTCCTGCAAGTCCGTCTCAGTCATTGTTTCAAATTTTAAAATAGATTTTTCCATATCATCTCCTCCTTCTATTACCATCTACTCGTCACATAATTATAACCTGCAATTCCTGCTGCAGTAATTCCACCAGCAATTTTAGCTGCTGTCACAGGATTAGCAATCACCCAAGCTACAATCGGCCATGCTCCTCCATCCACATCCATCAACTCTTCTTCTGTAAGAGCTGCAAAGTTCTGTTCCATTTTGTCAAAGTTTGTCATCTTTTTTCTCCTTTATTTCTATTTTTTAGTTTACGACTTCTAGCTCTTAAACCATTTTAAAAACCAGATTGGATAAATTACTGAAATCTTTTTTCCTTCCTGCTCTTCTCACTTATCTATTCTAGAAGTGATTTAAAATGAACAGGTAAATTTCATTTATTTTAAATACCATTTGATAAACCATGGCAATAAGATTGGTAAATACATCGCGTAGTCTCCTTCCTTTTCTTCTTACCTATCTATTCGAAAAACAATTCGAAAATGAACAACTATTTTATTTTTATTTTAAAAACCACTTAATGAACCACGGATAAAAACCGGTCACATACATAAACATTCCTCCTTTTTTCTTTCTCATCTCTTTATTCGCAATTTCTACAAAAAAGTTTAACGTTTTTCTTTTTTCTGCAAACAAAAAAACAACATGACTTGCATGTTGCTTTTTGCTATATCTTACCTTTAATAGTTCCGACTACATCCGCTACGCTTTGAAGATGATCAATTTCCTCATCGCTGATCTCGATACCAAATTCATCTTCTAGTGTCAAGACGAACTCCATCAAGTCCACTGAGTCCGCATCTAGGTCATCTTTCAAACTCAAGGCCTCTGTTACGACAAAGTCCTCTCCCTGTCGCTCTTGGATAATGGTTACAATACGGTCAAAAATTTCTTTTTCTGTCATCTTTTTATTCTCCTGAAAATTCACGCGCAGTTTGAGCAACTACGTCTGTTTCTAGCATGGTACGAATCTGGCGAATCGTACTGTACACAGCCTTGGCGTCACTTGAACCATGAGTCTTGACAACCGGTGCCTTAACACCAAACAAGACCGCTCCACCAACATCTGAATAGTTGAGCTGTTTTTTCAAACCTTTCAAACTATCCTTAAGGAGAAGAGCACCTAGCTTCGCTCGAAGGCCACCACCTGTAATGGCTGTCTTAAGCAAGCCCATGATGCCCATGGCTGTCCCTTCGATAGATTTGAGCACTGCGTTTCCCGTGAAACCATCTGTTACGACAACATCCGCAACGCCATTCATCAGATCACGCGCTTCCACGTTTCCGATAAAATTCAAGCTTTCATCAGCTACTAGCAAGTCGTACGTTTCCTTACGAAGCGGGTCTCCCTTGCTACTTTCTGTTCCGTTGTTGAGCAAACCAATACGTGGTTTTGCGATTCCACGAACATTCTTGGCATAGAAGGAACCTAGGACAGCGAATTGATGCAGGTGCTGGGCTGTGTTTTCTGCATTGGCACCGAGATCGAGCATGTCAAACCCTTTACCATCAATGGTCGGCAATGTTGACATAAGTCCAGGACGGTCGATATTCTTGATGCGACCCACGATGAAAAATCCTGCCGCCAACAAGGCACCTGTGTTGCCTGCAGAGAGGACAGCGTCTGCTTCTCCCTCTTTGACTGCCTTGGCTGCTAATACCATGCTGGCATTTTTCTTCTTACGGATAGCTTTTGTCGGCTCATCATCCGAATCAATTTTCTCATTCGTATGGATAATGCTGACACGATCTGTCGCTATTAGATATTGCTTGATTTTGCTTTCATCTCCGTAAAGTTGAATCTCAATATCTAAAAAGTCAGCTAGGACTTGATTGACACCCTCAACGATGGCTTGAGGTGCGTAATCGCCCCCCATAGCATCTACTGCGATTTTTTTCATTTGTCTTCCTCTTTTAGTAATTGTCCCCAGTCGGATAGGGAATCAATAAATTTCTTTGATTTTAGGTGAATCCCTACGTATTCTTCGTAGAGTTGATCCATAAATTGGCGTAGCTCTTGCTTGATTTCAGGCTTGAGCGAAATAGTCTCCAAGGTCTCAAAATCAATGGCTTGAAATTGATTGAGTAGATAAGGGATGTTGGGATTCAGATGGCAACGTTTCTCGTCCTCATGGTAATGATCTGGACAGAGGCAGGCTCCATATTTAAAAGAAAAGTCAAAGGCCTGACCAACCCGATGGCAAAAGACACACTCATTAAAATTAAGGCTGATTCCAAATCGAGTCAAGATTTGAATTTCAAAAATATTGGTTAAAACCTGATAATCTATCCCTGCTTCCATCAACTCCAGAGTCTTCCTCAAGAAAGCAAACAAGGGAGCATCCTGCTGATTATCCTGCAAACTAGCATCTGCAAGAGCTGCCACATAGGTCGCATAGGCCATGACAAAGAGATCACTATTAATCTTAGGAAAGGTCATGACCTCGTGGTAGTCCTCGATGTAGCTAAGCCCATCATCATTGATGCGCAAGAGAAATCGTGCCAACACCAAAGGCTGAATAACAGGAGCTAGTTTGGACTGGCCAGCGTGTTTGACGAAAAACATACGCTTGCCCGCTTGCTCGGTAAAGATCTTGACTAGCTTGTCATCCTCACGAAAGTTACGATTGTAGAGCACCAAGCCTTGACTCGTGATAGACTGAATCATGCTTCTCTCATGTACTCCTCAAGTCGTTTCATGGCCTCTCTGATTGTTTCCATGCTGGCTGCATAAGACAGACGCACATAGCCTTCTCCGTAACGTCCAAAGGCTGCACCAGGGATAAAGGCAACGGCCTTCTTATAGGCAAAATCCTTCAGAAAAGCAAAGGAGTCTTGATTGTAGCCCGCTGGAATCTTAGCAAAGATATAGAAGGCACCGTCTGGTTTGATAATCTCAAAACCAAGAGCAGTCATCTTTTCGATGATATAATCTCGACGCTGGATGTATTCCTTTTTCATAGGCTCTGCGTCGTTTTTACCAGCCGTCAAGGCCTCCACCGCAGCATGTTGAGCCATAGTGTTTGCGGCAGTAACCAAATATTGGTGACTCTTGATCAACTGAGCTGTGAAAGCTGCAGGAGCAAAGATAAAGCCTAAACGCCAACCTGTCATAGCATGAGACTTAGATAAACCATTGATAATAATAGCCTGGTCTCTCAGCATAGTTCCCAGAGATACATGGGCTTCGCCTGTATAGGTTAATTCTGAGTAAACCTCATCACAGACAACAAAAATCTCATACTTGCGTAAAACGTCTGCCAAGGCTTCCAACTGCTCCCGACTATAGGTAATTCCTGTCGGATTAGCTGGATAGTTGAGAATGACAGCTTTGAGCTTGTCCCCTTGCTCCAAAATGGCCTTTTCCAACATCTCAGGAGTCAAGACAAAACCATTTTCAGTTGTATCAATCTCCACAATCTCTGCCCCAACTAGATTGACAATCGGCTCATATCCTGGATAGGCAGGAGCTGGCAAGAGCACCTTGTCCCCCTCTTCCAAAATAGCCGTCAAAGTAGCAGATAAAGCCTCTGTCGCCCCAATTGTAACCAAGATTTCATTTTCAGGAGCATAGTCCAGTTGGTACTTTTCCTTAACAAAGTCACTGGCTGCCTGACGTAGAGTCAGCAAACCACTCATCCCTGTATAGTAGGATTGGTTCTGGTCAATGGCCCGCTTGGCTGCCTCCTTGACATGATCTGGCGTTGTAAAATCAGGTTCCCCCAAGGTCAAACGCAAGACCCCAGGAATCGCTGAAATTGCCTGGTCAAACTGGCGAATCAAGGAAACTTGAATCTTGTCTAACTGTTTATTAAAGCGCTTGGTTAAGTCCATAGATATCCCCCTTGCTTACAGAACATAGTACTATTATACTACAAAAGCTCCCTGACCGCAAAATCCATCTGAAACCCGGATTTTTCACTTTCTGTTTTACTTTTCTTCTCGACAGGACTATAATAATAAGTGCTTATTTTCGGAGGTTCATATGTCATTTTTATCAAAAAACGGGGCAGGAATCTTGGCCTGCCTTCTCATTTCTATCATTTCTTGGTTTCTAGGAGGATTTTTCCCCGTCGTGGGCGCACCTGTCTTTGCAATTTTTGCTGGAATGCTCCTCCACCCCTGGCTCTCACCCTACAAACAACTAGATGCAGGTTTGACCTTTAGTTCCAAAAAATTGCTCCAGTATGCCGTTATCTTACTCGGTTTTGGTCTCAATATCTCGCAAGTCTTCGCAGTTGGACAATCTTCACTCCCTGTCATCCTTTCCACCATTTCTATTTCCTTAATCGTCGCCTACCTCTTCCAGCGTTTCTTTGCGCTAGACACAAAACTGGCTATCTTGATTGGTGTGGGTTCTTCTATCTGTGGTGGTTCTGCCATTGCTGCGACAGCGCCCGTTATCCATGCCAAGGAAAAAGAAGTTGCCCAAGCCATTTCCGTTATCTTTTTCTTCAATGTCTTGGCTGCGCTCATCTTTCCAACTCTAGGAACCTGGCTTCACCTATCCAATGACGGCTTTGCCCTCTTTGCAGGAACTGCGGTCAATGATACTTCTTCTGTAACGGCCACAGCTAGTGCCTGGGACAGTCTTTACCAAACCAATACCCTTGAGTCTGCAACTATTGTTAAACTCACACGCACCCTTGCCATTATTCCTATCACGCTCTTTCTCTCCTACTGGCAAAGTCGCCAACAAAAAAATAGCCAGGGTTTCCAACTAAAAAAAGTCTTCCCACTTTTTATCCTTTATTTTATCCTGGCCTCTCTCTTAACGACTCTCCTTACCTCTCTCGGCGTGTCTAGTAGCTTCTTCACCCCTCTCAAACAACTCTCCAAATTCCTCATTATTATGGCCATGAGTGCTATCGGTCTCAAAACCAATCTAGTAGCTATGGTCAAATCCAGCGGTAAATCCATTCTTCTTGGAGCACTTTGCTGGATTGCCATCATCCTCACCAGTCTTGGCATGCAAGCATTGATTGGTACTTTATAATACAAAAAGGTAGCCTAAAGGCTACCTTTTTATTTATGTGACTATTAGTCCGTCTCGCTACGTAAGGTGCGAGGCAAATAAACCACCCGCTATGCGGGTGCGCGTCGAAGGTTATACAAAAAAACTCCAAACGCGATACAATAAAGGTGTTCAAGCCAATTGTAAAGCGAAAGGAGATAAAATATGGCACAAAAGGCACATAGTTTATCACACACAAAGTGGATGTGTAAATATCACATTGTGTTCACCCCTAAGTATAGACGAAAAATCATTTATAATCAATATCGAAGTAGTTTAGGCGAAATATTTCATCGTTTGTGCAGCTATAAAGGTGTTGAAATTATCGAAGGTCACTTGATGCCTGATCATGTACATATGTTAGTAAGTATTCCACCGAGGATAAGTGTTTCAAGTTTCATGGGATATTTAAAAGGTAAAAGTGCACTCATGATGTTTGATAAACACGCTAATCTCAAGTACAAGTTTGGAAATCGGCATTTCTGGGCAGAAGGTTATTATGTGAGTACAGTAGGACTTAATGAAGCCACAATTAAGAAATATATTCAAGATTAAAGAAATTATCCAGTGGATGATTTCTTCACGAGTATGAAAATTCGAGAACGAGTAAAGCATGATATAGCACTAGATAAATTAAGTGTAAAAGAATATGAGGATCCCTTTAGGGATAGTGGTAAGTAGTACCAAGGTCTCTTTAAGAGACAAGTGACGAGTCAAGAGCAATGAGGTTTGAACAACGTGAAAGCCAGCGTCTTTAGGCGCTGGCTGGTGATTTGGGCTTATAGCCCTGGTGCAAACCACCCGTTAGACGGGTGGTTATGATTTTTAAAATCCATTATTGTCGCTGAGCTCTTTGAACCAGTGGCCTGATTTCTTCAGGCGGCGTTCTTGCGTTTCCAAGTCAAGCTCAACCAAACCATAGCGGTTTTTATAGCTATTGAGCCATGACCAGCAGTCAATAAAGGTCCAGATTAAGTAGCCTTTACAGTTGGCGCCATCTTCAATAGCACGATGGAGTTCACGCAAATGCCCCTTGACAAAGTCAATACGATAGTCGTCTTGAATCATGTCATTCTCACGGAACTTGTCTTCACCTTCAACACCCATACCGTTTTCTGTCAACATCCACTCAATATTACCATAATTTTCCTTGATATTTTGAGCAATATCATAAATCCCTTGCTCGTAGATTTCCCAACCGCGGTGGGGATTGATCTTACGACCCGGCATGACATATGGCTCATAGAAATGCTCTGGCAAGAGCGGGCTATCTGGATGCTTGGCAAAACGTGGCGCCATAACACGCAGAGGTTGGTAGTAGTTGACTCCAAGGAAGTCCACAGTATGCTCTCGAATGACTTCTAACTCTTCAACAGTGTACTCTGGTAGCAAATCATGCTCAGACAAAATTTCCACCAATTCCTCTGGATAAGTCCCCAAGACAGACGGATCTAGGAAAGATTGAGCTTGAAAGAGATCGGCAATGCGAGCGGCCTTGACATCTGCAGAATGTTGGCTACGAGGATAGGCTGGTGTCAGATTAAGGACAATCCCAATCTTGGAATCAGTCAAAATCTCATGACAGGCCTTCACCGCAAGACTACTAGCCAATTGTGTGTGATAGGCAACCTTAACCGCCGCTTTGGCATCTACCTTGTGAGGATAGTGGGCATCATAAAAATAGCCAAATTCTACAGGGACGATGGGCTCGTTAAAGGTAATCCATTGGTCCACCAAGTCGCCATAAGTTTCAAAACAAAAACGAGCATAGTCTTCATAAGCCTTGACGGTTGCCTTATTTTCCCAGCCATCACCAGCTTCTTGAAGGGCAAAAGGAAGGTCAAAGTGATAGAGATTGACTAAAAGACGAATACCCTTAGCTTTAATAGCCTCAAATACCTGACGGTAGAAAGACACCCCTTGAGGATTGACCTCTCCACGGCCTTGCGGGAAAATACGAGACCACTGGATAGAAGTGCGAAAGGCTGTATGACCAGTCTCTACCAAAAGTTCAATATCCTTTTCCCAGTTTTTGTAAAAAGTCGATGTTTTGTCAGGTCCAATCCCATTGTAATAACGGTTTGGCTCCACCTGATACCAATAATCCCAGAGATTATCTCCCTTGCCATCACCTGGCACTCGTCCTTCTGTCTGTGGTCCAGAAGTGGAGGAACCCCAAACAAAATCCTTTGGAAATTTTAGCATTGTTATACCTCTTCGTTTACTCATTTTCCCCATTATATAGAAAAAACAAGGTAAAAACTAGTTACATTTTTGCCTTGTTTTTCTTCTGATTATAGTTTTTATTTCTTGCTTAGGATTTCAAGGGTTTCGAGCAAGTTGTCTGCATGAACTTCGATCGTGTCACCAGTCGCTTTGATTTTAACTTCTACAATACCGTCAGCTGCTTTCTTCCCAACAGTGATACGGATTGGCAGACCAATCAAGTCGCTATCGCTAAACTTCACCCCGACACGTTCGTTACGGTCATCCGTCAAGACTTCGTAACCAGCCTCCATCAAGTTGGCTTCCAGTTTTTCTGTCAAGGCTTGCGCTGCCTCATCTTTTACATTGACAGTAATCAAGTGCACATCAAATGGCGCCAATTCTTTAGGGAAGTTGATTCCCCAAGCGTAACGGTATTCACCTTTTGGCGTTTTGTTAACAAAGAGGCGAGCGTGTTGTTCCATAACTGCTGAGAGAAGACGGCTAACACCGATACCGTAACATCCCATGATGATTGGCACAGCACGGCCATTTTCGTCCAAAACATCTGCGCCCATACTTGCTGAGTAGCGAGTTCCGAGTTTGAAAATATGACCGATCTCAATACCACGGGCAAAGTTAAGAACACCTTTTCCGTCTGGTGAAATTTCACCCTCACGAACTTCGCTAATGTCCACATATTCTGCAGTAAAGTCGCGACCTGGATTCACACCCGTCAAGTGGTAACCATCCTCGTTAGCCCCCACAACAGCATTGCGAACATCTTGCACCTTACGGTCAGCAATGATTTTCACATTTTCTGGCAAACCAACTGGACCAAGTGAACCAAAACCAGCTGGAATAACGTTTGCTACTTCTTCCTCGCTAGCAACGTCAAAGAAATCTGCACCCAAGTGGTTTTTCAACTTGACTTCGTTAAGTTGGTCATTTCCAACTAGAAGGGCTGCAACAAGCTCCCCATCTGCCATGTAGAAGAGGGTTTTGATTGTTTGTTCTTCTGGGACATTTAGGAAGGCTGCGACTTCATCGATGGATTTAACTCCTGGTGTTTCCACGCGAGCCACTTCCTCTTCAGCAACGACACGATTGCTTGGTTTGTAGGCGTTTGTTGCCATTTCTAAGTTAGCTGCATAGCTAGACT
>CAJPRB010000023.1:0-15350 GCA_905372925.1 uncultured Streptococcus sp. | reverse complement strand
TATGGAGGACCTCTGTGATGTTATAGTCTGGAGCGACGACTGCCACATCTGTCTTAGTCATATTGACGATGTCTGTCTTTGCCATCTGCTCATCCGTCAAACCTTGCTCCATTTGATAAGCCAAAATGTCTCTCAGACCAATAGTCCCGACAAAGCGTTTGTCAAAGGTCACAACAGGGATACGGGTATAAGTGATTTGGCTCAACACTAAAATCGCATGATCAGCATTATGGGTATCAATCAAGGCTGCTAGATTGTCAGCGGGGGTAAGAAAAGTCTCTTCCTGCTCCAATAAAAATGCTTCAAATTCCTTGGCAATCATCGAGCAAACTCCCTGGACAAGCCTGGGTAAACCTCATGATTACGTGTCAAAAAGTCTACTTTGAAATAGCTGTCATCAATCTCCACACGGGCATAAAGGCATTCTCTGATGGTTCCTCGTGGTTGGCTGATGGAGCCTGGATTTAGAAAAAGAGTCTTTCCTTCCATCCAAGCATTTGGTACATGCAAGTGACCATAGAGACAGATATCGGCATCTTCTTCCTGAGCCCAGTAGTCCAACTTTTGAAAGTTGAAATTGATATCAAACAAGTGTCCATGCGTCTGGATGATCTTGGTTGGACCAAGTTGAGTTACCAAACGTTCTGGGTAGCCAGCATAAAAGTCCATATTTCCTTTGACGACATGGATGCCCTCCCAGAGCGGAGAGTCTGGACGGAGTTCAGAGTCACCATCGTGAAAAATGGCATCAACTTTACCTAGATAGCGGTCACGAATTTCTTCCACAATCAAGCTATCTCCATGAGAGTCACTCATTACAATGATGGTTTGCTTTGCCATGATGGAAATACCTCCAAAAGTTTCTTAACGGCTAAGGCACGGTGGGATTGGCTATTTTTTTCTTCAAGGGTTAATTCAGCTGCTGACTTACCTGTCTCTCCCACAAGGAAGAGCGGATCATAACCAAAGCCATTTTCACCCTTGGGTTCAAAGTTGATATAACCTGGCCAGTCAGCTTCAACCACCAAGCTTTCCTTGTTTGGACTAGCTACGACTAGGGTTGTGTGGAATTGAGCCGAACGGTCCTTGAGATCAAAGACCATGGCCAATTCGTGCAAGAGCTTGGCATTGTTTTCACGGTCAGTTGCTCCCACACCTGCAAAACGAGCTGACCAGACTCCTGGCAAGCCACCGAGGACATCGACTTTGAGACCTGAGTCATCTGCTAGCACCATCTTGCCTGTTAATTGGGAAATAGTTTCTGCTTTAAGTCGAGCATTTTCTTCAAAGGTCATGCCAGTTTCAGCTACTTCAGGCAGATCTGGATAGTCATTGAGATTTTCCACATCGTAGCCTAACTTGTCAAAGATAGCTCGGAATTCCTTGGTCTTGCCCTCGTTACGAGTCGCAATGAGCAGAGTTTCTCTGACCCTGCTAGTTTCAAAGAAGGCTTCTACATCGACTCCTTCTTTAGGCAATTCAACATGCAAAAGCTTTCCATTTTCAACCAAGAGCAGAGCCCCCTGACGTTGGATGACTTCTAGATTGCGGCCTGCTTCTGCATTTAAAATCTCAACGATAAAGGAGAGCAGACGAAAGTTAGAAGACCAGCGCATCACCGTTATCGTAATCGGAAAGCCATTTTCTTCGTCACGAAAAATCCGCGCTAAATCCATAAAATCAAGCTCGAGAGGATCTTTGATAAGGCTATAGATGCCTCCATAGACATCCCAGACACCGACATACCAGTCCTGGTCATCCTTGTATTCATAAATTTTGTTTGTCATAAAGTTACATGCTCCACATGAATCTCTTTTTCCAGCCATTCTGCTCCAATCTGGGCAAAACTCTGGCTATTGGCGGTTGTGTAAAAACGATGTTGAAGAGGTCCCGCATCTCGGCTACGATTGATTTCAAAATAGTTCAGCAAAACCGAGATATCCCGTACACACTCTGCCCCACTATCGATGAGCTGAACCTTTGGTCCCATAACATTTTGGATGATAGGGCGAAGGAGTGGGTAATGGGTACAACCCAAAATCAGGCTATCCACCTTTCCAACCAAGGGACGCAGGGTTTCATAGACCACTTTCTTTGTTACACTGGTCGACAGGGCACCAGACTCCACCAAGGGAGCAAACTTGGGACAGGCCAAACTCTCCACCTGTAAATCCGGATCCAGATCATGGATTTTCTGACGGTAGATGTCTGATTGGACCGTCATGGGCGTTCCAATTACTCCGATTTTCCCACCTTGACTGGACTTGATAGCTGCCGAAGCTCCTGGCAAAATCACACCTAGGACAGGAATGTCTAGTTGAGCCTTGATCTCTTCCCAGACGACCGCAGTCGCAGTGTTACAAGCAATGACAATCATCTTGACATCCTTGGTCAAGAGAAAGTTGACCAACTGCCAAGTATATTCACGAATTTGCTCAGCAGGACGGGGGCCATAGGGCGCCCGTGCCGAATCTCCAATATAGACGATTTCTTCATGGGGAAGCTGGCGCATGAGCTCACGAACAACGGTCAAGCCCCCGACACCCGAATCCAAAAAACCAATTGGTCGATTATCCATACAGTCTTCTTTCTAGTCTTTTTCTGATTGATAGTTCATCATGATTTCTTGTCCTAAATGAACGGATAGACAGCTTGATAGAATGGCAACTGCCTCTCTCTTAATCATAATCAAATATCAATAGAATGCAAGGAAAAAGTCTTCCACTTGAGTACTATTGAACATAGTGAGAAGTCTGGAACTTTCATCCCAGACTTTTCCTATTTATTTTTTCTTTTTATTGTTAGCAAGGGCTGCTTTTTGTTGACGGATGATTTGGTGGTAAACTTGTTGTACCTTGGCTTCGCTTGGTTTTTGACCATTTGCACTCAAGAGAGCACGAACTGCCTCAGCGTTCAAACGTGGGTTGTCAGCAAATTCTTTTTCGATTTGCTTACGAACCAAGTACATCCCTCCAAGAGCTCCTCCTAGAAAAGCTAGCACAATCAAGACAATTGCTAAAAGTAAGTCCATTCTTTTTCTCCTGTTTCTTTTTGAGTCCTCTATATTATACCACAAAGTGACTTTTCTGACTAGTTTGTTTTACGCTTTCAGGGAGGAGGGAAACTAATTCTAAGCTAGTCTTACAATCAGAATGAACTATGAAATTACGAATAATTCTCCCCCTTCCTCTCTTTTCTCTACTATTTTAAGAAAAAGCAATATCAAATATGTTTTTCACCAAAAACCTCTTGACAAATGCTAAGCGACCATTAGAATGGGAGGGGAGGAGATAAATAGAAACAAAATAAACGAAACTGCTTCATAAAATATAAGCGGTTTCTAATACACAAAGGAGGGTTTTATGAAAAAACACTTTTGGGAGAAATCCTGTCGCTATAGCATCCGCAAGCTGACTGTTGGGACTGCTTCTGTTTTACTGGGGGCTGTTTTTCTAGTCAACCATACTGTAGCCGCAGACAGTGTTGAGGTCAAACAAACTGAACCAACCTCTGTCGAATCTATCACTAAGCCTGATAGTGAACCCAAAGCAGCTGAAGCTACTGAAACTACAAATCCGTCTCTAGCAGAGAGTCCAGTAGTTTCCGAAAGCAAGCCAGCTGAGGAGACTCAGAAGACAAATAGTCAAGCCAGTGAAGAAGCCATTGTAGAAGCTAAAGAAAATAAGGAATCTGAAAAAGCAGACCAGCCTGTGACAAAGCAAGAAAACTATCAACTCAACTACGATCAGCCAACAGCTCCCTCCTATGATGGATGGGAAAAACAAGCCCTTCCTGTCGGAAATGGAGAGATGGGAGCCAAGGTTTTCGGTCTGATTGGGGAAGAGAGAATCCAGTACAACGAAAAGACCCTCTGGTCAGGAGGACCACAACCCGATAGCACCGACTATAACGGAGGAAACTACAAGGATCGCTACAAGGTCTTAGCAGAGATACGTAAAGCCCTCGAAGCTGGTGATCGCCAAAAAGCAAAACAGCTAGCTGAACAAAATCTAGTTGGACCAAACAACGCCCAGTATGGACGTTACCTAGCCTTTGGAGATATCTTCATGGTCTTTAATAACCAGAAGAAAGGACTAGATACTGTAACTGATTATCATCGTGGTTTGGATATCACAGAAGCCACTACGACCACTTCTTACACCCAAGATGGGACGACCTTCAAACGCGAAACCTTCTCCAGCTATCCTGATGATGTCACTGTGACCCACTTGACCAAAAAAGGAAACAAGACACTTGACTTTACCCTTTGGAACAGTTTGACAGAAGACTTGCTTGCTAATGGCAACTACTCTTGGGAATATTCCAACTATAAGAACGGTCATGTCACTACAGATGCAAACGGAATCCTTCTAAAGGGAACTGTCAAAGATAACGGCCTCAAATTTGCATCCTATCTAGGAATTAAAACGGATGGAAAGGTGACTGTTCAGGACGAAACTCTGACCGTTACAGGCGCAAGTTATGCAACCCTCTATCTCAGTGCCAAGACTAACTTTGCTCAGAATCCAAAAACCAACTATCGAAAAGACATTGACCTCGAAAAAACAGTTAAAGGGATTGTCGAAGCAGCTAAGGCCAAAGACTACGAAACACTTAAAAAGGCCCATATTAAGGACTATCAAAGTCTCTTTAACCGCGTTAAACTAAATCTAGGCGGAAACAAGACTGCTCAAACGACAAAAGAGGCCCTTCAAGGCTATAACCCAGAAAAAGGGCAAAAATTGGAAGAACTCTTCTTCCAATACGGACGTTACCTACTCATCAGTTCGTCTCGTGATCGGACAGATGTCCTGCCTGCCAACCTCCAAGGAGTCTGGAATGCTGTAGACAATCCACCTTGGAACGCTGACTACCACCTCAATGTCAACTTGCAAATGAACTATTGGCCAGCCTACATGAGCAATCTTGCTGAAACTGCCAAGCCAATGATCAATTACATTGACGACATGCGTTACTATGGCCGTATCGCTGCCAAAGAATATGCTGGTATCGAATCCAAAGACGGACAAGAAAATGGTTGGCTGGTCCACACTCAAGCAACTCCATTTGGCTGGACTACTCCTGGTTGGAATTACTATTGGGGTTGGTCTCCAGCTGCTAACGCCTGGATGATGCAGAACGTCTATGACTATTATAAGTTCACCAAGGATGAGACCTATCTCAAAGAAAAGATCTATCCTATGTTGAAGGAAACCGCTAAGTTCTGGAACTCCTTCTTGCACTATGACCAGGCCAGTGACCGTTGGGTGTCTTCTCCATCCTACTCGCCAGAACACGGTACCATCACCATCGGAAATACCTTTGACCAATCGCTAGTCTGGCAACTATTCCACGACTACATGGAAGTTGCTAGACATCTGAATGTCGACCAAGATTTCGTCACAGAGGTCAAGGCTAAATTTGACAAACTAAAACCACTTCACATCAACAAAGAGGGACGCATCAAGGAATGGTACGAGGAGGACAGCCCCCAATTCACAAATGAAGGGATTGAAAATCATCACCGTCACGTTTCCCATCTAGTTGGTCTCTTCCCAGGTACACTCTTTAGCAAGGACCAAGCTGAATACCTAGAAGCTGCACGTGCTACCTTGAACCACCGTGGAGATGGGGGAACTGGTTGGTCTAAGGCCAATAAAATCAATCTCTGGGCTCGTTTGCTGGACGGTAACCGCGCCCATCGTTTACTCGCTGAACAGCTCAAGTACTCAACTCTAGAAAACCTTTGGGATACCCACGCGCCTTTCCAAATCGATGGCAACTTCGGAGCAACCAGTGGGATGGCAGAAATGCTTCTCCAATCTCATACAGGCTATATTGCACCATTACCAGCTCTTCCAGATGCCTGGAAAGACGGTCAGGTTTCTGGCTTGGTTGCTCGTGGAAACTTTGAAGTCAGCATGAAGTGGAAAGCGAAAAACCTGCAAAGCTTGTCCTTCCTTTCAAATGTCGGTGGAGACCTGGTTGTAGACTATCCAAACATCGAAGCCAGTCAGATCAAGGTCAATGGCAAACCAATCAAGGCAACGATTCTGAAAAACAATCGTATCCAACTAGCAACGCAAAAAGGTGACGTCATTACCTTTGAACATTTCCCTGGTCGTGTAACCAGTCTAACAGCCGTTCGACAAAATGGTGTCACTGCCGAACTCACCTTTAACCAAGTAGAAGGCGCTACCCACTATGTCATCCAAAGACAAGTGAAAGACGAAACTGGCCAAACCTCTGCGACCAGAGAATTTGTAACCAATCAAACCCACTTTATTGACCGATCACTAGATCCTCAACATGCCTACACCTATACTGTCAAGGCTATGCTGGGCGAGCTTGCCACACAAGTTTCTGAACAGGCCACTGTCGAAACCTATAGCGAGTTGATGGACGACCGAGATAGCCGCATCCAGTACGGAGCTGCCTTTGGAAACTGGGCAGACGCAGAATTATTTGGAGGAACAGAGAAATTTGCTGACCTTTCAAAAGGAGACTACACAGACGAAGACCTCACTGCCACCATCCCTTTCACCGGCGTTGGTATCGAAATCTATGGACTGAAATCGTCTGAATTAGGTCTTGCCACTGCTAAAATTGATGGCAAAGAGGTCGGCGAGCTTGACTTCCATACTGCTGGGGCAACTGAAAAAGGTAGTCTCATCGGTCGCTTCGCAGGATTATCTGACGGACCTCATACACTGACTCTTAGTGTTAAACGTGAACACAAAGGACGTGGTAGTGAGCGCTCGAAAATTTCATTAGACTACTTCAAGATTCTAGCAGAAACAGGTAACACGATAGAAAAAATGGATGATCGCGATTCACGCATCCAGTATGGTTCCCAGTTTAAGGACTGGTCTGACCCTGAACTCTACGGAGGTACGGAAAAATACGCTGACATCAACAACAGCGACTCTAGTGCAGCTTCAGAAGCTCAGGCAACCATTTCCTTTAGAGGAACGGGCATTCGTATCTATGGTTTGAAGAGCCTTGCGCTTGGACGAGCACGTGTTACATTAGATGGCAAAGAAATGCCAAGTCTAGACTTCTACACTTCAGGTGCAACCGAAAAGAGAGCTTTTATTGGCGAATTTACAAACCTTACTGACGGTCCACACACCCTGACATTACAAGTTGACCCAGATTCGCCAGAAGGTCGCAAGAAAATCTCTCTAGACTCCTTTGATATCATCAAAGCTCCAGCTGTTAGTCTAGATAGCCCTAGCATCGCGCCTCTTAAGGAAAATGACAAAACCATTTCCTTAACTCTACCAGCTGGGGAATGGGAAGCCATCGCAGTAACCTTCCCAGGTGTCAAAGATCCTCTAGTCTTACGCAAGGTGGATGAAACGCATCTGGTTACAAGTGGAGATCAGACCGTGCTATCAGTCCAAGACAATCAAGTTCAAATCCCAATCCCTGATGCCACTGATCGACAAGCCGGAAAAGCGATAGAAGCATATGCTATTCAAGGAACTACCACTAGCAGTCCTGTCGTAGCCGTCTTTACTAAAAAGGACGAGAAGCAGCCAACTACAAGCAAGGGGGACGAACCAGCTCCTACTGTTGAAAAAACTGAGTACACTGAGCCTATCGGAACCGCAGGGCAAGAAGAGCCACCTACTGTTGAAATTCCAGAATATACCAAACCTATCGGTACTGCAGGACAACAAGAAGCTCCTATAGTAGAAATTCCGAAATACACCGAACCTATTGGAACCGCAGGTCAAGAAGAGCCGCCTACAGTTGAAAAACCTGAATACACCGATCCTATCGGAACTACTGGTCAAGAAGAAGCTCCTACTGTAGAAAAACCTGAGTACACTGGCGCTATCGAAACTAGTGGAGATCAGGCTACTCCAACCCTCACCCGACCTGAGTATCAGTTGCGCACCTTGAAAGATAAAAAGACAGGAGTCGAAATCATCGGTGGAGCTGCTGACTTGGAAGGAATTTCTCACATCTCTAGCCGACGTGTCCTAGCTCAAGAACTCTTTGGCAAGACCTATGATGCTTACGACCTACAACTTAAAAATCCAACCGATCATAGCTTGCAGCCAAAAGGCTCTGTCTTGGTTCGCTTGCCTATTTCAGCTAGCGTAGAAAAGGTCTATTATATTACTCCGACCAAGGAGTTGCAAGCCCTTGATTTCGATGTTCGAGAAGGAAAGGCAGCAGAATTCATCACTAGTCATTTCAGTACCTATGCTGTCGTCTATCAAGCTGCTGGAACAACCCCTAGTACAGATGAAAAGCCAAGTGCTTCAGATGCAGAAACCTTGTCACACGAGGCTGAACAACTTTCAGCTAGTCCTAGCCTTGCTAAAGCTGGAAATCATTCTCCTAAAGAAGAACTTCCAGCAACAGGGGAAGCATCAAACCCACTCCTCTTCTTGGCAGGCCTCAGCCTAGCCCTTACAGCCACTTTTATGTTAAATGGAAGAAAGGATGACTCCAACTAACCTTTAAACACACAAAAACAGGATGAAGATCACCTTCATCCTGTTTTATTTTGTCATCAAAAGTTATGTTTACAGCAGGTATAAAACAGCTAGGGTCAAGAGACTTGCTAGAAGTCCAACTCCCCAAAAGAAGAAGTCAACCTTCCACTCACTCCAAGGATTGCCCTTGCCTGAGAATCCTCCAAGCTCAAAATGGTGATGCACAGGTGTCATACGGAAAATACGCTTTCCACCACTAAGTTTGAAGTAGGTAACCTGCATCATAACAGAGCTTGTCTCAAAGACATAGATAATCCCAATCAGTAAAAGGGTCCATTCTTGGTGGAGGGCCATAGAGATTGCTGCCAGCATCCCACCTAGTGCCAAACTTCCCACATCTCCCATAAAGACCTTGGCAGGCTTGTGGTTAAAAACGAAGAAACCTAGCAAACCACCAATCATGGCAAGAATCACAAGAAGGATATCCAGTTGATTTTGCATATAAGCAATCACACCGTAGGCCGATAAGCTAATCACCACTGAAATACTTGCTAAGCCGTCAATCCCGTCCGTCAGATTCACCGCATTTGAAAAGCCAACTAGCCAGAAAAGGGCAAAGAAACTATAGAAAATTCCCAGATGAACTTGGTAGCCAAAAACTGAAAGCATGTCGCCACCACGCTCATAAAAGAGGTAGAAAATCACTCCTCCAAGGAGCTGGAGAGCAAGCTTTTGCTTGGGATTTAAGCCTTCGTTGATTTTACGAAAGACCTTGAGGAAATCATCCAAAAAACCTACCAAACCATACAAAACCAAGATAAACAAAATCATGCCTACATTGTTGGTCAATTGTTGGGTAAAGAGAGCGACAAGGAAGCTCACCACTACTGCAACGATTAGGAAGACAAGACCTCCCATGGTTGGAGTCCCAGCTTTAGCTTGGTGTTGCTTGACATCCTCGTGCATCTGCTGTCCTGTAATCTGTGCTTTTCGATAAAATCGGATAAAGGCTGGAATACCTATCAAGGTCAATAGAAAGGCTAGAACTCCAGCACTAATGGAACTAATCATCTTAATCTCCTAAAGTTATTTTCATTTTTTTAATGTCTTTGAGAGCTGTATTGGCACGAACACTTTGTTTCTTGACCGTTTTGCCACTACCTTCCCACTCGACTTCTATATTCAGCCATTTGGCAAATATTTGCACATTTTCATCTGTCCAGCCGTACATATCAGGCATTTCTTCGACCTTATCAGATAGGATCAAGATCTGCTGATTGGCTTCCAAATTATCTCCTTCAGAAACCGAGAGATTCTTGATCTTGGTTCCTGTTCCGATAACGATTGGTTGGACAAGGTTACGACGCAATTCCTCTGCTAGGTCACCCGGAGTAAAGTCCTTGGTAGCTGGCATAGCATAGCTTGTCGTCTTGCTGACCTGATCCAAGTTCTTGGCAGTTGACTGAAGATTGAGGGATTCTTTCATAGCAGAAGCTCGCTCAAGGATTGGGTTGGCAAACTCCCCAAGCTGAATACCTGAATAATGCTCTGGCTGTTGCACCGTCACATAGAGGATAAAGTCAGGATTTTCTGCAGGATGCATCGACACAACAGAGAAGATATAGTTGGTTTCACCTGTCAGGTAACCTCCATTTTTCTCATCGGCAATCTGAGCAGTCCCTGATTTCAGGGCGACATTCTGACCTGGGACATTGACAGTTGGTTTTCCTGTGCTGTGGTTGTACATGATACCGTAGACAGGATCTGTTCCGACCATGATCATGTGATCCCGAGTAGAGGATGCTGCTGCTTTTGACACAGGATTTCCGACGATTTCCTTTTGAGACTTACGGACAGACTGGTCATTTGGATCATAGAGGGCACTGATAAATTTCGGCTCCAACATAACCCCATCGTTGGCAATAGCTGTAAAAGCACGAAGCATCTGGGTCTGGGTAACAGAAATCCCTTGTCCAAATGAACTCATGGCGATATTGACAATGTTATCAGCAGGTAATTGACCTGTGTACTCATCTGTCAGACCAAAACGGGTCGGTACCCCAAACTTAAAGCGGTTAAGATAGTCCAGCCAGGTCGCATCGCCCATCTTTTGTTCAAGCAAGGTCATTCCGATATTACTTGAGTGAGCAAAGCCTTGAGAGAAGGTCATGGTGCCACCACTGGTCAATCCTGCATTGACGTCCCAGTCTCGAATGGTCGCATCTGCTATTTTCAATTCACTACTGTTAAAATATTCGCCACCAGAGAAGGTGTTGTTATCAATAGCCGAGGCTAACATCATCACCTTCATAGTTGACCCTGGCTCGTAGTTACTTTGATAAAGAATGTCTCGCCAGACAAAATCTTTCGTAATTCCATCCTTGGTATCGGCATTGAAGGTCGGTCGTTGGGTTGTAGCCAGGATCTCCCCTGTCTTAGCGCTGACCAAGGTAGCCGTCATATACTTGCCTTTTACCTTTTCCTGGAAGGCATCCATCTGGGTTTCCATAAAGGATTGTAAGGGACTAGAAAGGGTTGTGTACACATCCTTTCCATCTACTGTTTGTTGGGAAGCTTGCTCTGTACCCGGAACAATATTTCCCAGACGATCTTTCTCATAGGTGATGATCCCATCTGTACCCGCTAGAATGCTATTTAAGGAACTCTCCAATCCAGATGTTCCAATCAAACGTTTGGTGCCATCCTCATTTTCATGGAGTTGCGCTAAACCGATAAAGGAAGAAGCAAACTGTCCATTGGGATAACTACGGTTAGGGCTAGTTGTAAAGTCAACTCCCTCCACGCCAGCAGTTTTGAGGTCATTTTTAATAGCCATCATATTGGCATAGGTGATCCCATTTCCCTTGGTACCAAAAGACACCTGTTTCAGATCTGGCTGAGAAAGCTGTTCTTTGACATAAGACTCCTCCATATCCAGATACTTATGGAAAATTTCAGCTACCTTATTAAATTGAGAATCCTCTACATAGAGAATTTTGCCTGTTGCTGACTTGTAGGTCTTGTCAATAACGGCATAGATATTATACGAAGTCGCATCTTCTGCAATAGGCGTTCCATTACGATCGTAGATGGTTCCCCGTTTTGCAGGAATCGTCTTGGTTGTTTGATGGACCTTGTTTGCTTCTTGAACCAAGTCCTTACCAAATTTTTTACCCGTTCCGATAATGACCGCAAAGTTGACCAAAAAGACAGCGAAGAGTATGACAGCCAATAAACTCAGGCTTTTCCCTACTCTTCGGCGGTTTTCTTCTGGAGACTTACGGTTACGAACGGCATAACGGATGATTTTTTCTTTCCACTGTTTCATTTCTTACTCCGCTGCTCGGATATTTTCGTTATTCAGCTGCAAATCCTTGGAGTTTGCAATTTCTTTCAAACGTTCTGAACGAATCAATTCATTGACCTCTTGCTTGGCATCATCTAGCTCGGTTTTCTTTTCTTCGATTTGAGCATTGACCTTGGTCAATTCATTCTGAACTTGTAATAGCTTGGTCTGCATAAACACAACGCTAATTGCCAAGATAATCATTGTAACTGCAATCGAAACATAGAAGGCCTTTTCCACACGTGAAAAACCTTTAAACTTCGTTTGCAATAACTGGCTTGTTTTTTCGATTCTTTCTGCCATGTTTTTCCTCTTACGTGTGAATTTTTCTGGCCACGCGCAACTTGGCTGAATGCGAACGGTTGTTAGCTTCTAGCTCTTCGGCACTTGGCAAGATTGGCTTACGGGATACCAATTCCATCTTGGGCTTAAGATCGTCTGGAATGAAAGGCAAGCCTTTGGGAACTTCCACTGTTGAAGCCTCCTTAAACAACTGCTTGGTCAAGCGGTCTTCCAGCGAATGGAAAGTAATGACTGAGATTCTACCATCCAAAGCTAGCATATCCATGGCCTGCTGGATGGATTCATCTGCCGCACCCAGCTCATCATTGACTTCGATTCGGATAGCCTGGAAAATCTGCTTGGCAGGGTGCCCCTTTTTCTTGAGTTCCTTGGCAGGCTTGGCCGACTTGATAATCTCTGCCAACTCCGTCGTTGTCTCGATGGGTTTCACCTCACGCGCTTGCTCAATCTTTCGGGCAATCTGTTTAGAGAATTTATCCTCACCATACTTGAAAAAGATCCGAACCAAGTCATGATAGTCATAATGATTGACCACCTCATAGGCCGTCAGACTAGCTTCCTGATTCATCCGCATATCCAGTGACGCATCCTTTTTATAAGAAAAGCCACGCTCACGCTGATCCAGCTGAGGACTGGACACTCCCAAGTCATAACAAATTCCATCAATTTCCTGGACACCAGCCTCCTGCAAACGTGCCTGCAAATGACGGAAGTTATCCTTGATAAAAGTCACCATCCCCTTTTCGATATAGGGTGCCAACCGTTTTTGCGCATTGTCAATAGCGTTCTGGTCCTGGTCAAAGGCATAGAGATGACCTTTTTCACTTAATTTACTTAATAAATATTCGCTATGGCCTGCTCCGCCCAAAGTCGCATCAACGTAGATACCGTCAGGTTTTACGTCAAGCATATCAATCGTTTCATGAAGCAAGACCGTTACATGATGAAATTCTTTTGTCATATCTTATCTATTTTACCACAAATCCGACCAGCTTGCACTTGTCAGACAAAGCTAAGTTTCTTCGAAAAAAATTCTCAAAAATATGTCACATATACTTGACATCTCATCCCCGAAAGAATATAATATAGTCAAATATATACGACACATCAGAAAGGAGACCCTATGAATCGTGTGAAAGAATTCCGCAAGGAACTGGGCATTTCCCAGCTCGAGCTCGCCAAAGATATCGGTGTCTCGAGACAGACCATCAACATGATTGAAAACGACAAGTACAATCCAACTCTGGAACTCTGTCTCAATCTCGCCCGCAGCCTCCAAACTGACCTCAACAGTCTCTTTTGGGAAGACGATTTTTAAAAAAGGAGCAAACAAATGAAAAAAGAAACTCTCACTGAAAAACTCATTAAACGCATATACGGTATTTCTGGTCCCCTTGACGAACACAAACGGCGCGAGGCCGATCGTATCGGGAATCAGGTCTTTATTGTCCTCTTTTATCTGATGACATTTGGCAATCTTATCCCGCTCGTTCTTGCCTATAAATACCCGCAAATTGTCGCTATCGGCTATCCTCTTGTGGTATTCGGCATTTCGATGATTTCTGCTCTCTATGTGGTCTCCCAAACCAGAAAAACAGGCATCACAGCCATTGATCTAGATATGTTGAGCCAAAAAGAAAGCAAGCAACTACATTTACCTGGTCTGAAAGCAGGTCTGTTCTTTGGCATAGCGATATTTTTTATAATGCCTCTCATCGATACCCTAACCAGTGAAAATCCAAATTTCATCAGTTCTCTTCTGAATTCAAAACATATTTTAAAAACTATACTGGGAGCTTTCTTTTTCGGACTGATGATGCAAATTGTTGTCTCTCTTCGCATTCAAAAAGCCAAGAAAGACCAAGAAGACGACTAGGAGGTGCCTTATGAAATCACTAGCGAGACTGCTGATCAGTCATGTTTTTATCAGTATCTTTATTACCTTTTTCCTACTTTCTGGACATATTGAGCATCCTTTCTTGATTATCTTTCTTTTATTCCTTCCTGTATTGAACAAGGGACAGAGATTCCAGAAAATCCAATCAAAAAAAATACATCTTCTAAACACATCTCTCTGTTTTATCCTCGTATCCTTTCCACAGCTTTTAACAAATCCTATGGATTGGAGATATCTGGTATTTCTAATAATCTGTATCATTTTTAGTTTGGTTTACTTCTATACTCTCCATCAACTCTTTAAGGAAGTCAATCAAAAAACGCTCATTTAGGAGAACACTCCCATGAAAAAAGAAGATTTCACCACTCGCTTACTCAAACTATTCTTTCACATACAAGGCCCCTTTGATGAATGCCGCCAAGAGATAATCTACAGGGCTGGTGCCCGTGCCTTGATCCAAATCGTTTACTCCTCCCTCCTACTCTTCTTGTTCTATCTCCTATTTGGACGCTTCATAGAATTGGTTCGAGATGTTATGCCCTATCTCTATTTTGGACTTATCTTCGTCCTCTCATCTAGGGCGAGACTAGCAGTTCGCGACTTACATTTAGACAAGGATGACCAGTCCGAAATCCATCACAAAAGCTACAGCAAAAGCCAGATCAAAGTTCGTAGTTGGGGTGTATTCCTCAGTATTCCAATTGGCTTGTTTGTCTTATCAGCCTTTCACAAACTCTTTGTTCAGCATCTTCCCCTCGATACCTTTTGGGACAATCTCTCCCACTTCGATAAAACGCTCCCTTTACTAGTCTTGGGTTTGGGAATTGGAGCCATCTTTGGAACCATGACCTACGCCTTTTTATCGGAACACGAGGTGAAACACTCTGAATCAGGAATGCATAAGGAGAATATAGAAAAATGACCAGTATATATGATTTTTCCGTTTTGAACCAAAGCAACCAAGCAACTTCCCTAGAGAGTTATCGTGGTAACGTTCTCTTGATTGTCAATACTGCTACTGGATGTGGTTTAACGCCCCAGTATCAGGGACTTCAAGAACTCTATGAACGCTATCAAGATCAGGGTTTTGAAATCTTGGATTTCCCTTGCAATCAATTTATGGGACAAGCACCCGGCAGCGCAGAGGAAATCAATAGCTTCTGCAGCCTACACTATCAGACTACTTTCCCTCGATTTGCCAAGGTCAAGGTCAACGGCAAGGAAGCAAATCCTCTTTATGTTTGGCTAAAAGACCAGAAATCTGGTCCTCTAGGAAAACGAATCGAATGGAATTTCGCTAAGTTTCTCATTGGCCGAGATGGGCAAATCCTTGAGCGCTTCTCTTCTAAAA
>CAJPRB010000022.1:0-15386 GCA_905372925.1 uncultured Streptococcus sp. | reverse complement strand
TTGCGAATGAGATTGGAAGCCAGCTCCCCATTTTCCATAAGGAAGAAGGTCAGCTTATCAGCCACAATCCCATCCACAACGGGACGCGCTAGTGGACTTCCTAATTTGTCCTTGGTCTGCCCTTCAAACTGGAGGTGTTCTTCCGGAACTAGGATAGAAAGAACGGCCGCTAGTCCTTCACGATAGTCTGAGCCTTCAAGGTTTTTATCTTTTTCCTTGAGGAGTCCAGTCTTACGCGCGTAGTCATTCATAACCTTGGTAATGGCTGACTTGAGTCCTGTCTCGTGCGTTCCACCATCTTTAGTACGAACGTTATTGACAAAGGATAGAATGTTATCTGAAAATCCATCATTGTACTGGAGGGCAACTTCCACTTGGAAACCATTGTCTTCGCCTTCAAAGTATAGGACTGGCGTCAAGGTTTCCTTGTCTTCATTGAGGTAAGAAACAAAGTCTTGTACCCCGTTCTCATAATGAAATTCGATTGCTTCATCTGTTCGCTTATCTGTCAAAGACAAGGTGACATTTTTTAAGAGAAAGGCTGACTCATTGAGTCGTTCTGAAATGGTATTGTACTTGAAGTCAGTCGTAGAAAAAATCGTCGCGTCAGGCATGAAGGTAACCTTGGTACCTGTCTTAGACTTGGGTGCTGTACCAATTTTCTTCAAGGTTGCAACAGGTTTTCCACCATTTTCAAAACGTTGCTTGTAGACTGTACCATCACGGGTGATTTCAACTTCCAGCCAACTTGATAGGGCATTAACAACGGAAGAACCCACCCCGTGGAGACCTCCAGATGTCTTATAGCCACCTTGACCGAATTTTCCTCCAGCGTGGAGAATGGTAAAGATAACCTCAACAGTTGGAATTCCCATGGCGTGCATCCCGGTCGGCATCCCTCGACCATGGTCTTGAACGGTTAAACTTCCGTCTTTATTAATCGTCACATCGATGCGATCACCAAATCCAGATAGGGCTTCATCTACCGCATTATCCACGATTTCCCAGACTAGGTGATGGAGACCAGCACCGTCAGTCGATCCAATATACATCCCCGGACGTTTACGGACTGCATCCAACCCTTCTAGCACCTGAATGGCGTCATCATTGTAGTTATTAATATTGATTTCCTTTTTTGACACAAGGAACCTCCTATTTGTTCATCTTTTCTATTTTACAGGTTTTCTAGCGATTTTGCAAAGCTTTTCCCTTTCAGCTGTCACAATTTCACAGGATATTCTCTGACTTTCTATACCATTTCATGGTATAATAGTTCTATGATGACATTTGTATTATTAATTTTAGCTTATCTGCTAGGTTCGATTCCATCTGGTCTTTGGATTGGACAAATCTTCTTTCAAACAAATCTGCGTGAACATGGTTCTGGAAACACCGGAACAACCAATACTTTCCGAATTTTAGGTAAGAAAGCAGGTATGGCAACCTTTGTGATTGACTTTTTTAAAGGAACCTTGGCCACTCTCCTTCCTATTCTTTTCCACCTTCAAGGTGTATCACCTCTTGTATTTGGACTTTTGGCTGTGATTGGACATACTTTCCCTATCTTTGCAGGATTTAAGGGGGGCAAGGCTGTCGCAACCAGTGCTGGGGTTATTTTCGGATTTGCCCCTGTTTTCTGTCTCTATCTAGCAATCGTATTCTTTGGAAGCCTCTATCTAGGTAGTATGATTTCACTGTCTAGCGTTACTGCTTCTATCGCAGCTGTTATCGGAGTTCTCCTATTTCCACTATTTGGTTTTATCCTAAACAGCTATGACCCTCTCTTCATTTTGATTATCCTAGCACTTGCTAGCTTGATTATCATTCGTCACAAGGATAATATCACACGTATCAAAAATAAAACTGAAAATCTCGTCCCTTGGGGATTGAACCTAACCCATCAAAATCCTAACAAATAAAACGCCAGTTTGAAACTGGCGTTTTTTTGTATGCTTATTTTGACTTGATGTAGTTGATACCATCTGCCTTAGGTGCAACTGCTTTTCCAAAGAAGGCTGCCAAGACCAGGATGGTCAAGACATAAGGCGCGATTTGAAGGTAAACCGCTGGCACTCCTTGTAGGAAAGGCAATTGAGAACCGATAACTGCCAAACTTTGTGAAAGTCCAAAGAAAAGACTAGAAAGCATAGCACCAATTGGGTTCCATTTACCAAAGATCATTGCAGCAAGGGCGATAAATCCAGGACCGACAATAGTTGTCACTGAGAAGTTAACTGAGATTGATTGAGCATAAATCGCTCCCCCAATTCCACCAAGGAAACCTGAAATAACAACCCCAAGATATCGCATCTTGTAGACATTAATCCCCAAGGTATCCGCTGCCTGAGGGTGTTCACCAACAGAGCGAAGGCGAAGACCAAAGCGGGTCTTGAAGAGGATAAACCAAGCAAGGAAAGAGAAGGCAATCGCGATATAACCTAGTAGACTGGTTGACTTGAAGAAGATATCTCCAATCACAGGGATATCAGCCAAAACTGGGAAATCAAAACGTCCAAAAGTCTGGCTTAAGTTATCCGTTTGTCCTTTGTTATAAAGAACTTTAACCAAGAAAACCGCTAGGGCAGGAGCCATCAAGTTCAATACTGTACCACTGACAACATGGTCCGCACGGAAATGAACTGTAGCGACTGCATGGATAAGGGAGAAAATAGCTCCCACGATACCAGCAACTAACAAGGAAATCCAAGGAGTCGCTGCTCCAAGTTGTTCTGCAAATTCAAGGTTAAAGACAACCCCAGAAAAGGCTCCCATAACCATAATTCCTTCAAGACCAACGTTAACGACGCCACCACGTTCAGAGAAAACTCCCCCGATACTCGTAAAAATAAGTGGTGCTGAGTAAATCAGCATAGAAGAGACCAAGAGGGTGAGTAATGTTGTAATAGACATCCTTACTTACCTCCTTTAACTTGTTTTTTAGGTTTGACAAAGCGTTCGATAATGTAGTGAACGCTGACAAAGAAGATAATAGACGCTGTTACAATGCTAACAAGCTCAGACGGAACTTGCGCTGCGTTCATACCCGGTGCTCCTACTTGCAAAACTCCAAATAAGAAGGCTGCAAAGAGAATTCCAATTGGTGAATTTCCAGCAAGCAAACTAACTGCCATCCCGTTAAATCCGATAGCCAATGATGATCCCTGAACGTAAACGTTTTGGAAGGTACCAAGACCTTCGACCGCTCCACCAAGACCAGCCAGAGCACCAGAGATAATCATTGATAGAATGATTGTACGTTTTGCTGAAATACCAGCGTACTCTGAAGCGTGGGGATTAAGACCAACTGCGCGAATTTCAAAACCGAGAGTCGTTTTCTTGAGCAAGAACCAAATCACAGCTACAGCAATGATTGCAAAGAAGATTCCAATATTCATACGAGAATTTCCAGTCAACTCTGATAACCATGGTGTCTGGTATGTAGCATTGGCACTAACACGAATCGTTGAGTCTGTACTTTGCATAATATCTTTCGGAAAGGCATGAATAAAGGCATTTCCCACATACAATACAATGTAGTTCATCATGATGGTCACAATGACCTCTGACGTACCGAGATAAGCTCTGAGGATACCTGGAATCGCACCAACAATTCCACCTGCGATCAAAGCAATGATCACTGTCAATGGAATCAAAACGAGACGAGGCATATCTGGATTTGACAAGGCAAACCAACCACTGAGAATCCAGCCTGCAAGTGCTTGACCAGGAAGTCCAACGTTAAAGAAACCTGCTCGACTGGCAACTGCGAAACCAAGACCTATCAAGACAAGAGGACCCATGGCACGGAAAATTTCTCCAATCCCACGGAGGCTACCAAAAGCTGTATAGAACAACTCCTCATAACCCCAGATAGCATCATATCCGAAGATCCACATGACAATGGCTCCGAGCAAGATTCCTAAGAATACGGAAATCAAGGGAACCGAAATTTGTTGTAATTTTTTAGACATCACTCTTCTCCTTTCCCAAGTTTCCACCTGCCATCAAGACACCAAGTTCTTGTTTGTTAGTTGTTTCTGGCGATACAATACCTTGAATCTTACCATCGTGAATAACAGCAATTCGGTCTGAGACATTTAAAATCTCATCCAATTCAAAGCTGACAACAAGGACAGCCTTCCCGTTATCACGTTCTTCAATCAAACGTTTGTGGATATATTCAATGGCACCGACATCCAAACCACGAGTTGGCTGGCTGACGATAAGGAGATCAGGATCACGATCAATCTCACGAGCGATAATCGCTTTTTGTTGATTCCCTCCCGAAAGAGCTGCTGCTGGAACAAATTCGCTTGCCGCACGGACGTCAAATTCTTCCATCAATTTCTTGGCATGTGAAGTGATATTGGCATAGTTCAAGATACCATTCTTGCTGAGTGGTTCTTTGTAGTAGGTTTGAAGAGCAATATTTTCTGAAATCATCATCTCCAAAATCAAGCCATCCCGGTGACGATCCTCAGGAACGTGCCCCACGCTTAGTTCTGTAATTTGTCGAGGATGCATTCCCACAATTGATTTGCCTTTTAATTCAACGCTACCTGACTCAATCTTACGAAGACCTGTAATGGCTTGAATGAGTTCAGATTGACCATTGCCATCAATACCTGCAATACCAACAATCTCACCAGCACGAACATCCAAAGAAAGATTCTTCACAGCTGGTACACCACGGTTTTCATTGACAACTAAGTCTTTGATAGACAAGACCACTTCTTTTGGTTGAGGTGCCTGTTTTTCCGTTTTAAAGGAAACAGAGCGTCCAACCATCATTTCTGCCAAGTCCGCATTTGTTGCGCCTGCGATTTCAACCGTCTGGATTGATTTCCCACGACGGATAACTGTCACTCGATTGGATACCGCACGAATTTCATCCAGTTTGTGGGTAATCAAAATAATAGACTTCCCTTCTTTGACAAGGTTTTTCATGATTGCCATCAACTCGTCAATCTCTGAAGGAGTCAATACAGCTGTAGGTTCGTCAAAGATAAGGATATCAGCACCACGGTAAAGTGTTTTCAAGATTTCTACACGTTGTTGGGCACCAACGGAAATATCCGCCACCTTAGCAGCAGGATCTACTGCTAAACCATAACGTTCAGAAAGAGCCTTTATTTCTCTAGTAGCTTCAGCTATATCTAGAACACCATTTTTAGTGATTTCACTCCCCAAAATGATATTCTCGGCTACTGTAAAAGCTTCGACCAACATAAAATGTTGGTGAACCATCCCAATTCCAAGACTAGCAGCTTTAGAAGGTGAATCTAGTTTGACAACTTGACCATTCACCGCAATTTCACCACTAGTTGGCTCAAGAAGTCCTGCCAGCATATTCATCAGAGTGGATTTACCCGCTCCATTTTCTCCTAAAAGTGCATGGATTTCACCTTTTCGCAGTTGCAAGTTGATTTTGTCGTTTGCTACAAATTCACCAAACACCTTGGTAATATCCCGCATCTCAATGACATTTTCGTGTGCCATATGCTCTTCCTTTCAGAGGTTTATTTTATTTCAATAAAACCTGCTAATCACATTAACAAGCTCTATTGAGACAAAAATTGCCTCAATTCTTAAAGAAGCGACCAATGGCCGCTTCCTAAGAAATGACTTTTATCCATTATTTTTCAGGAACTTTTACGCTTCCGTCAAGGATCTTAGCTTTTGCATCTTCAACAGCTTTTTTACCTTCTTCTGAAAGGTTTGTTACTGCTAGCTCAACCCCTTTATCTTTCAATGAGTAAACAATCACTTGTCCACCAGGGAATTCACCTTTTTCTGTTTTGTTGGCAATATCTTTTACAGTTGTACCAACTTGTTTCAATGTAGATACAAGAACGAAGTTAGATTCTTTACCATCTTTAGAAGTGTATTTACCTTCTGCTGCTTGGTCACGGTCTACACCGATAACCCAAACTTTTTCGTCTTCATTTTTGTTTTCGTTCAATGATTTTGCTTCAGCAAAGACACCAGCACCTGTACCACCAGCTGCTTGGTAGACAACGTCTGCACCGGCAGCGTATTGAGCTGCTGCAATTGTTTTACCTTTGGCAGCATCACCAAATGAACCAGCGTAGTCAACTTGGACTTTGATAGATGGGTCTACTGACTCAACACCAGCTTTGAATCCAGCTGCAAAACGTGAAATAACTTCAGATTCGATACCACCTACAAAACCAACTTGTTTTGTTTTCGTAGTTTTCGCTGCTGCAACACCAGCAAGGTAAGCTGCTTCATTATCTGCAAATCTTACGCTCGCAACATTCTTTTGACCTTCAATCACATCATCAATCAAGACATAGTTTAGGTCAGAGTGGTCTTTTGCTGCTTCCTCAACTGCATTGTGAAGGGCAAAACCAACACCGAAGATCAGGTTGTAACTTCCAGCCGCTTGTTGCAAGTTGTTAGCATAGTCTGCTTCGCTTGTTGATTGGAAGTAAGTGTAACCTTTATCTTTAGAAAGATTGTGTTCTTTACCCCAGTCTTGCAAACCTTCCCAAGCTGATTGGTTAAATGATTTATCATCAACACCACCAGTATCTGTTACGATTGCTGCTTTGGTCTTCATTTCTGATGAAGATGAAGCGGCGTTACGAGAAGAGCGGTTACCACATGCAGCAAGTCCAACTGCTGCTACTGCAACTAGACCAAGGCCTAGCCATTGTTTCTTGTTCATTACTGAACCTCCTAAATAAGATGTGCAACGATGTTGCAAGTATGGATTGGTTGGCCACAAGGACCGCGTCACTCAGAGAGTGACTCAGACTAGTTTAAGTCTGTAAATGAGTATGGAAGTAACTCCCCGACCGTCATCTCGACCGTCGATTTATCTTTAGCGACTAAAGTCACTTTTAGATCTTGTTCAAAAAATTCAACCATGACCTGGCGGCAAGCACCACATGGCGAGATGGGTTTCTCAGTTTGTCCGTAGACAATCAATTCTGAAAACTCCCGTTGCCCCTCCGAAACTGCTTTAAAAATAGCAGTACGCTCTCCACAATTAGTCAAGGGATAACTAGCATTCTCGATATTGACACCCGTATAAATGCTACCATCCTTGGCAACTAAAACAGCTCCGATAGGAAAGTGAGAATAGGGGACATAGGCTTGTTTGCTGGTTTCAATTGCTAGTTCAATCAACTCAGTAGTCGCCATCTGCTAATTCTCCTTTTAAGATTGTTACACCAGCAGATGTTCCGATACGGGTAGCGCCTGCTTCCACAAAAGCGACAGCATCTGCATATGAACGAGCTCCACCAGCCGCCTTAACTCCCATATCTGGCCCGACTGTTTCACGCATCAACTGAACATCCTCAATAGTGGCACCACCTGTTGAAAATCCAGTTGATGTTTTGACAAAGTCAGCGCCTGCTTTCTGGGATAATTGGCAGGCCACAACCTTTTCATCGTCTGTCAACAAGCAAGCTTCAATAATGACCTTAACCAACTTGTCACCACTTGCTTCTACGACAGCACGGATGTCCGATTCAACCAAATCCAGATTACCTGATTTGAGGGCACCGACATTGATAACCATATCAATCTCATCTGCGCCGTTTTGGACAGCTTCTTTTGTTTCAAAAGCTTTCACAGCTGAAGTTGTTGCTCCCAAAGGAAAACCTACTACTGTACAAACCTTTACATCTGAGCTTTCAAGCCCTGTTTTCGCATGTTTAACCCATGTGGGATTGACACAAACACTGGCAAAGTCATACTCACGCGCTTCAGATAGCAAACAATCAATTTGTTCTTGGCTTGCATCTTGCTTTAAAAGCGTATGATCAATATATTTATTTAACTTCATATTCGGATTCTCCCTGGTT
Organism: uncultured Streptococcus sp.; assembly: GCA_905372925.1. Classification (GTDB taxonomy): domain Bacteria; phylum Bacillota; class Bacilli; order Lactobacillales; family Streptococcaceae; genus Streptococcus. The sequence goes on along the minus strand of CAJPRB010000022.1, from coordinate 7,548 downwards.
TTATGAGATAATTTCTATAATTTCTCGTAAACTTTGCACTCCATCATTTATTTTAACATATTTTTGAAATTCTGTAACTAGTTCAGAAGAAATTTTTCCATTTGTATAAACTTTTGCAACAATTTCACCCTTTTGAACGGAGTCTCCAACTTTCTTTTCAAAAACAATCCCTGTTTCATAGTCCAAGTCATCAGTCTTGACTGCACGACCGGCTCCTAGTCTCATGGCATAGAGCCCAAATTCCATTGCAGGAAGAGCTGAAATAACACCCGTTTCTTGAGCAGGGATTTCCACCACATGGGCAACTTTGACGGGGCGATAGAGATCTTCTAAATCACCGCCTTGTGCTGCTACCATTTCTTCAAACTTAGCCAGTGCTTGGCCATTTTCCAGGTGTTGACGGATTTCCTTGATCGTTTTCTCAACATCAGCCAATCCAAGCATAATCTGAGCTAGCTCGCAGACAAAGTGACTAATATCTTCTCGGCCATTTCCTTTGAGAATCTCGATTGCCTCAAGGATTTCGAGACGATTCCCAATGGCTCTTCCCAAGGGTTGGCTCATATCGGTAATGACTGCTACCGTCTTTCGACCAACTGCCTTACCAAGATCTACCATGGTTTGAGCCAATTCACGCGCCTCATCGACAGTCTTCATAAAGGCACCCTCACCGACTGTTACATCTAGCAAAATGGCATCCGCTCCTGCAGCGATTTTCTTGCTCATAACAGAACTAGCAATCAATGGGATCGTGTCGACAGTTGCTGTCACATCACGGAGGGCATAGAGAAGCTTGTCTGCTTTAACCAGCTGATCTGACTGCCCAATGACAGATACACCAATGCCCTGTACCTGACGAATGAAATCTTCTTGACTTCGCTCCACTTGATAGCCCTTAATGGACTCCAATTTATCAATTGTCCCACCAGTATGGCCGAGACCTCGACCACTCAGTTTTGCCACAGGCACACCAAAGCTAGCAACAAGAGGTGCCAAGATTAAGGTCACCTTATCACCTACACCACCAGTCGAATGCTTGTCAACTTTAACCCCATCAATGGCTGACAAATCAAACTCCTGACCTGTCTCAACCATATTCATGGTCAGGTCAGAAATCTCACGTGTGGTCATTCCTTTAAAATAAACAGCCATAGCAAAAGCTGACATCTGATAGTCTGGAACAGTTCCTGCCACATAGCCTTCAACCAGCCACTTGATTTCATTTGCAGTCAGTTCTTGACCATCTCGTTTTTTTTGGATTAAATCAACTGCTCTCATTCTTTCACACTTCTAAGGATATAGTATCCCTTATCTTTCTTTACGATTTCACACTTGCCAAAAACGTCTTCCATCTTATTTCTAGCACTTGGAGCTCCTTGTTTTTTCTGAATGACAATGGTTAAATCTCCTCCGTCTTTCAAGAAATCTCTGCTCTTTTCGATAATCTCATGAACAACTTGCTTGCCCGCTCGAATCGGCGGATTGGAAATAACATGGTCAAACTTTCCTTCAACTTGTTCATAGATATTGGATTGGAAAATCGTTGCTTCTACTTTATTACGCTCAGCATTTTGTCGCGCTAGGTCCAAGGCACGGTTATTGATATCGACCATGGTTGCCTGAACTCCATAAGCCTTGACCAAAGAAAGCCCTAAGGGACCATATCCACAGCCTACATCAAGGACCGTTTCTCCTTTGTTAACCTCTAGACACTTCAATAAAAGCTGACTCCCAAAGTCGACCATTTTCTTGCTAAAAACACCCGCATCCGTCAAAAAGGTCATTTTTTGTCCCAACAGCTCCACTCTCAACTCATGAATGTCGTGAGCAGCGTCAGGATTTTCTGCATAATACATTTTACTCATGAAACTATTTTACCATATTTTAGTGAAATGTTAAATCGTTTACAAAGCTGAAATTCAACAAACAAACTAAATCTGTTATGATAATAATTAAATGATCTTTGTATTTTTCACTCTATTTTTCCCTGTTAGAGGCAACTTATAGCAACTTTCAAGAATCAGAATGATAAATATCGAATTTCATTCTCTCTTTGACTACGAAATATGATATACTAAGATATCGAACGAGGAAAGAATATGACCAACGAATTTTTACATTTTGAGAAAATCAGCCGCCAAACTTGGCAGTCCTTGCATCGCAAGACAACCCCTCCCTTGACGGAAGAAGAACTAGATTCCATCAAGAGTTTTAATGACCAAATCAGCTTACAAGATGTGACAGATATCTATCTGCCACTGGTTCACCTTATCCATATCTATAAAAAAGCCAAAGAAGATTTGTCTTTCTCAAAAGAAATCTTTCTTCAAAGAGATAGCAAGCCCCAACCTTTTATTATTGGGGTTTCGGGTAGTGTTGCTGTGGGGAAATCGACCACTAGTCGCTTACTTCAGATTCTTCTATCACGTACTCTCCCGGATGCTACTGTAGAATTGGTGACAACTGACGGTTTTCTCTATCCCAACCAAACTTTAATTGAGCAAGGTATCTTAAATCGCAAAGGTTTTCCAGAGAGTTATGACATGGAAGCCTTGCTGAATTTTCTTGACCGCCTAAAAAATGGACAGGATGTCGATATTCCAGTCTATTCTCATGAAGTGTATGACATCGTCCCTGGGGAGAAACAACGCGTTAAGGCTGCGGATTTTGTCATCGTTGAAGGAATCAATGTCTTCCAAAATCCTCAAAATGAGCGCCTTTACATCACTGATTTCTTTGATTTCTCCATCTACGTGGATGCTGCTGTCGAGGACATTGAAAGTTGGTATCTGGATCGTTTCTTAAAACTCCTCAACTTTGCCCAAAATGATCCCAACAGCTACTACCACCGCTTTACGCAAATGCCGATTGGAGAGGTCGAAGCCTTCGCTCATCAGATCTGGACCAGCATTAATCTAATAAATCTACAAAACTATATCGAACCGACAAGGAATCGTGCCGAGATCATTCTCCACAAGGCTAAAAACCATGAAATCGATGAAATTTACCTAAAAAAATAATTTCCCCTTGTCAAAACCTAAGTTTTCAGATATAATGGTATAGTTAGTAAATATGGAGGTAAGAACATTGGCAAACATTAAATCAGCTATCAAACGCGCTGAATTGAACGTTAAACAAAACGAAAAAAACTCAGCTCAAAAATCAGCTATGCGTACTGCTATCAAAGCTTTCGAAGCAAACCCTTCTGAAGAACTTTTCCGTGCTGCTAGCTCAGCTATCGACAAAGCAGAAACTAAAGGTTTGATTCACAAAAACAAAGCAAGCCGCGATAAAGCTCGTCTTTCAGCTAAACTTGCTAAATAAGAAACAGTCCATAGAGGCTGTTTTTTTGTCCTCTAATAAGAAAAGGTAAAAAATGAAAATCGCAATCATCGGATATTCTGGAGCTGGTAAGTCAACTCTAGCTGAAAAGTTGTCAAACTACTACTCCATCCCCAAACTGCATATGGATACTCTCCAATTTCAACCTGGTTGGCAAGACAGCGACCGCGATTGGATGGAAACTGAGATGAAAAACTTCCTCACTAGTCACTCAGACTGGGTCATCGACGGCAACTACTCTTGGTGCTATTACGAGGAAAGAATGCGGGAAGCTGACCAAATCATCTTTCTCAACTTTTCCCCATGGACTTGTCTCTTTCGAGCCTTTAAACGGTATCTCACATACCGAGGCAAGGTCAGAGAAAGTATGGCAGCAGGCTGTCCTGAACGCTTTGACTGGGAGTTTATCCGATGGATCCTCTGGGATGGACGGAGCAAATCCGCTAAGGAACGTTATCAGCAGATTCAAGAAAGCTATCCAGAGAAAGTAATTGTTCTCAGGTCGCAAAAGGAGATGGACTACTTCTTAGAAAATCTCGCGCATAACAAGAAAAACCAACGTACCTAACGTTGGTTTTTTGCTTTTATCCAATCACACTTCCGTTTGGTACAGCTGGATCAACTGTGAGAAGGGTTAGTTTGCCATCATGTTCAGCTGAGAGGATCATGCCTTGGCTGACATATTTTTTCATCATCTTGCGAGGTTTGAGGTTGGCAACGATTTGGACTTTCTTGCCGACCAATTCTTGCTCATTTGGATAGTATTTCGCAATTCCTGAGAGGATTTGACGGTCTTCGCCATCACCAGCATCGAGGCGGAATTGAAGCAACTTATCAGAACCTTCTACTTTGGAAACTTCTTTGACTTCAGCAACACGAATCTCAACCTTATCGAAGTCTTCAAACTTAATTTCATCCTTGTTGAGCTGGAGTTCGACTTCGTCTGGATTCCATTCTTTTTCGACTGCTGGCTTGTTTCCTTCCATTTGTTCCTTGATATAGGCGATTTCTTCTTCCATATCCAGACGTGGGAAGATTGGTGTTCCTTTGGCAACAACAGTCACACCAGCAGGGAAGTCTGCCAAGCTCAAGTTCTCAAGGCTAGTAACTTCTGCGAGACCAAGCTGAGTCAAGACTGCGCGACTGGTTTCCATCATAAATGGCTTAATCAAGTGTGCTACGACACGAAGGCTGGCTGCCAAATGGCTCATAACACTTGCCAATTGGTCACGAAGGGCTTCATCCTTAGCCAAGACCCATGGGGCTGTCTCATCAATGTATTTGTTAGTACGAGAGATAAGCATCCAGACTGCTTCTAAAGCACGTGGGTAGTCAACTGCATCCATGTGTGTATGGTAATCAGCGATTGATTGTTCTGCAACGTCAGCAAGAGCATGGTCATATTCTATCACACCTTCTACATAGGCAGGGATTTGCCCATCAAAGTACTTGTTAATCATAGAAACCGTACGGTTTAGGAGATTTCCAAGGTCATTGGCCAATTCATAATTGATACGGCCTACATAGTCCTCAGGAGTGAAAGTTCCGTCTGAACCAACTGGAAGGCTACGCATGAGGTAGTAACGAAGTGGGTCCAGTCCATAACGCTCCACTAGCATTTCAGGATAAACGACATTCCCCTTAGACTTAGACATCTTGCCGTCTTTCATGACAAACCAACCATGGGCAATCAAACGATCTGGCAATTTGATATCCAACATCATAAGAAGGATTGGCCAGTAGATAGAGTGGAAGCGAAGGATGTCTTTCCCTACCATATGGAAGACCGTTCCATTCCAGAACTTATCAAAGTTACCATGTTCATCTTGACCATAACCAAGAGCTGTCGCATAGTTGAGAAGGGCATCAATCCAAACGTAGACAACGTGTTTTGGATTTGATGGGACTGGAACACCCCAGGTAAAGGTTGTACGAGAAACCGCTAAGTCTTCCAAACCTGGCTCGATAAAGTTTTTCAACATTTCATTAAGACGACCATCTGGAGTGATGAAGTCAGGGTGAGATTTGAAAAATTCTACCAAACGATCTTGGTATTTGCTTAGGCGAAGGAAGTAAGACTCTTCAGAAACCCATTCCACCTCGTGGCCTGATGGAGCGATACCGCCCGTTACATTTCCAGCTTCGTCACGGAAAACTTCTGCAAGCTGGCTTTCTGTAAAGAATTCCTCATCTGAGACTGAATACCAACCAGAGTATTCACCCAAGTAGATATCATCTTGAGCAAGCAAGCGTTCAAAGACCTGAGCCACTACTTTTTCATGGTAATCATCAGTTGTACGGATGAATTTATCGTATGAGATATCTAGTAATTTCCAGAGTTCTTTGACTCCAATTGCCATCCCGTCAACATAGGCTTGTGGTGTAATACCAGCTTCTTCCGCTTTCTGTTGGATCTTTTGACCATGCTCGTCAAGACCTGTCAGATAAAAGACATCGTAGCCCATAAGGCGTTTGTAACGAGCTAGGACATCACAGGCGATGGTTGTGTAAGCAGAACCGATATGAAGTTTACCAGATGGATAGTAAATCGGCGTTGTAATATAAAAATTCTTTTCAGACATAATTTTTCCTTTCCAGGCAAATGAAACCTGTTTTTCTAACACTTCATTATATCATATTTTTAGTGATTTTCGATAGGGAAATCCATACAAAAACAAGATAGACAAGTGTCCATCTTGTTTATCTTATTCATAGCGAAGGGCTTCGATCGGATCAAGCTTAGACGCTTTATTAGCTGGCAAGACTCCGAAAATCATCCCAACACTGGCCGAAACAGCCAAGCTAAAGAGAGCAATCGGTAGCGAGACACCAATTTCTATTCCTTCCATCATATTTTTTAGCAAGGCCCCTGCTAGTGCGGTCAAGCCTGCTGCACTAACAAGTCCGATAAGACCACCTAATAAGGTCAAAATCATGGACTCAATCAAAAACTGTACCAAGATATTAGCCCGTGTAGCTCCCAATGCTTTACGAAGGCCAATCTCACGAGTACGCTCCGTTACAGAAACCAGCATGATATTCATAACCCCAGTCCCTCCCACAAAGAGAGAGATTCCTGCGATAGCACTGATAATAGCGGTCATAAAACCAAAGATTTGCTGAACCTCGGCAAAAGCGGCGGTTTCGTCTACAACCTGATATTCTCCCTGCTGTACTCCTGCAATTTCTGTCATCTTGCGTGCGAGTTCTGGCCCCAAAGTCGGAGTTAGACTCGTATCATTCACACGAAAGACAATATTAGAAATTTCCTCTACATTAAAATTAGCTGCTACAGAAGCATTGGTTGTAATTGGTAAGCCACCTACACCAAACATCTTAGCACTTTTAACAGCAGGACTAGAGTAAACACCAATCACGCGATAGCTATATCCATTGGCTGAAATGATTTGATTGAGTGCTGCCTGAGGCGAGTCAAAAAGACTTTTAGCGAGTTCTTCATCTAGCAAAATCACACTTGCAAAATCTCGGTAGTCTTGTTCTCTCAGATCCCTACCTGCAATAATTTTATTTTCTACAGCAGACATATAAGTAATATTTCCACCTGTCAGACTTGCTCTCTCTACCTTTTTATCCTTATAGGTCAAAGTAACATTTGTACTATTAGTCACATAATAGCCATCTACACCTTTTAGTTTGGCAGCTTCCCTAACCCACGATTCCTGTGTTTTAGGTGGTTCTACGTGAACATCTTCTTTACCAGATAGTGTCAGTGCAGATTGCTTTTGTGTAAAAGAACCGTCCTTACTTTTAATTGGTGAGAAAAACACCTGAATATTTTTCTGAGATTTTGTCATATTTTTATTGACCTGGCGAGACATAGAGTCCCCTAAAGCCATGATGACAACCACTGAAGAGACTCCGATGATAATGCCAATCATGGTCAAAAAGGAGCGCATCTTGTGTGCCATAATAGATGAAAAGGCAAATTTCAGATTTTGCATCTTAGTTCTCCTTTCCTTCCAAACGAGCGCTATCAGATGAAATAACTCCATCACGGATTACAATTTGGCGTTTTGCATAGGCTGCAATTTCGGGCTCGTGCGTTACCATAATAATCGTCTTGCCTTCTTCATTTAACTCAACCAAGAGTTCCATGATTTGGCTTCCTGTTTTCGTATCCAAGGCACCTGTCGGTTCATCAGCTAGGATAATCGAGGGATCGTTAACAAGAGCACGCGCAATGGC
>CAJPRB010000021.1:0-15916 GCA_905372925.1 uncultured Streptococcus sp. | reverse complement strand
TGAGTGGCATTATCAAGGACAAGTGGGATATGGTGCGTGAGTCAGCTGAGTCGGCAGGTTTCTTCCTTGAAACCCATATGATTCAAGGGGAATGGAATGCCTGTGTCTTTAAGAAGACCAAGGATATCTCTGGTGTGATTGGAGGCTAGCATGCAACAGTATTTTGTCAAGGGCAGTGCAATCTCTCCTGTCACCATTGAGGACAAGGAAACCAGCAAGCATATGTTTCAGGTTATGCGCTTGAAAGAAGATGATGAGGTGACCTTGGTCTTTGATGATGGCATTAAGCGCTTGGCGCGCGTGGTAGATGTGGAAAATCGTCAGTTTGAGTTGGTTGAAGAATTAGTTGACAATGTGGAACTGCCAATCCAAGTGACCATCGCATCTGGATTTCCCAAGGGAGACAAGCTAGAGTTCATCACTCAAAAAGTAACCGAACTAGGCGCTAGCCAAATCTGGGCCTTCCCTGCCGACTGGTCGGTTGCTAAGTGGGACGGCAAGAAACTAGGCAAAAAGGTTGAAAAACTGGAAAAAATCGCCCTTGGAGCAGCAGAACAAAGCAAGCGTAATATCGTCCCAAGTATCCAGCTCTTCGAGAAAAAAGCAGATTTTCTAGCTCAGCTTGACCAGTTTGACTCTATCATAGTAGCCTATGAAGAATCAGCAAAAGAAGGAGAAGTCGCTGCGCTTTTACAAGCAGTCGCTGGACTTGAAAAAGGAGCTAAATTGCTCTTTATCTTTGGCCCAGAAGGCGGTCTCTCACCAGCAGAAATTGAAAGTTTTGAAGCCAAAGGAGCTGTTTTGGCAGGTCTTGGACCTCGTATATTAAGAGCAGAAACAGCCCCGCTTTACGCCTTATCAGTCCTTAGCGTATTATTAGAATTAGAGAAATAAGAGGAAGAAAATGGAACAAAAACACCGTTCAGAATTTCCAGAAAAGGAACTTTGGGATTTAACAGCCTTATACCAAGATCGTGAGGATTTCTTGCGAGCAATCGAAAAGGCTCGCGAAGACATCAACCAATTTAGCCGTGACTACAAGGGCAATCTTCACACTTTTGAGGAGTTTGAGAAGGCCTTTGCGGAATTGGAACAAATCTATATCCAGATGAGTCATATCGGCAATTATTCTTTTATGCCTCAGACGACGGACTATAGCAATGAGGATTTTGCTAATATCGCCCAAGCTGGGATGGAATTTGAAACAGACGCCAGCGTAGCCTTGACCTTCTTTGACGACGCCTTAGTGGCTGCAGACGAGGAAGTCTTGGACCGTTTGGGTGAGCTGCCACACTTAACGGCAGCCATTCGTCAGGCCAAAATCAAAAAAGCCCACTACCTAGGGGCTGATGTGGAGAAGGCTTTGACAAATCTGGGTGAAGTTTTCTACAGCCCACAGGATATTTACACTAAGATGCGAGCTGGGGACTTTGAAATGGCTGACTTTGAAGCTCATGGCAAGACCTACAAAAACAGCTTTGTTACCTATGAGAATTTCTACCAAAACCACGAAGACGCTGAGGTTCGTGAGAAATCCTTCCGTTCCTTCTCAGAGGGCCTTCGCAAGCACCAAAATACAGCTGCGGCGGCCTATCTAGCTCAGGTCAAGTCTGAAAAACTACTGGCTGATATGAAGGGCTACGACTCAGTTTTTGATTATCTTCTGGCTGAGCAAGAAGTAGACCGTTCCATGTTTGACCGCCAGATTGACCTCATCATGAAGGATTTTGCGCCAGTCGCTCAGAGATACCTCAAGCATGTTGCCAAGGTAAATGGTCTTGAAAAGATGACCTTTGCAGACTGGAAATTGGACTTGGACAGCGCGCTGAATCCTGAAGTAAGCATTGACGATGCCTATGATTTGGTCATGAAGTCAGTAGAACCTTTGGGACAAGAATATTGTCAGGAAGTTGCTCGCTATCAAGAGGAGCGTTGGGTGGACTTCGCTGCCAATAGTGGCAAGGATTCTGGTGGATATGCAGCGGATCCATATCGCGTGCACCCTTATGTCCTCATGAGCTGGACAGGTCGTTTGAGCGATGTCTATACCTTGATTCATGAAATCGGGCATTCTGGTCAATTTATCTTTTCTGACAATCACCAAAGTTACTTCAACGCCCACATGTCAACCTACTATGTCGAAGCGCCGTCAACCTTTAATGAATTGCTTCTCAGTGACTACTTGGAGCACCAGTCTGACGATCCACGTCAAAAACGCTTTGCCCTTGCTCACCGCTTGACAGATACCTACTTCCATAATTTCATCACCCACCTCTTGGAAGCAGCCTTCCAACGTAAGGTTTATACACTGATTGAAGAAGGGGAGACCTTTGGAGCAAGCAAACTTAACAGTATTATGAAGGAAGTCTTGACTGAGTTCTGGGGAGATGCCATTGAGATTGATGACGATGCGGCCTTGACTTGGATGCGCCAAGCTCACTATTACATGGGTTTGTATAGTTACACTTACTCTGCTGGTCTTGTCATCTCGACTGCGGGTTACCTTCATCTGAAAAACTCTGAGAATGGAGCTGAAGATTGGCTCAACCTTCTCAAATCAGGTGGCAGCAAGACACCGCTTGAGTCAGCTATGATTATCGGAGCGGATATCTCAACAGACAAACCACTCCGTGATACCATCCAATTCTTGTCTGACACAGTTGATCAGATTATTGCTTATAGCGCTGAGTTGGGGGAGTAATAAAAACAGATTGGTTGTCCCCAATCTGTCTTTTTTAATCTACAAAAGCTATATTCCTCAGCCTGAGTTGAAGAGCCAAATTCTTTGAGTTTTCCCTTCTTCCATTCTGAGTACTGAATGCTAGATAAGGTGGCAAGTGAGGTTTTGTAGATTTAGAAATACGTGCCGATCATCAAAACTCAAATATAGCAGAGTCAAAACCTACTCTGAAAATAGAATCGGTTATAAAAATAAAGAAACTATAGAGGTAGGTAAGATTAATGGATTCTTTTAAAAATCATAAATAATATGATACAATATATTGTAAACATTTAAATGAAAGGTGAATATTATGAAAAAGGAAAAAGTGTTGATTGGTTTGGGTGTTGCAACAGCAATGGCAACTGGTTTTACTAATCACGTAAAAGCAGATGAATTAATAAACGAAAAATCTAGCAAAGTTAATGCTACTCAAGTTGAAACAAAAAAGGCAGAAGTGACGGAATCGGACGTTAAAAATGCAGAAGTCAAACTAAACAAAGCAATTGATGAAGAAAAAAATGTTCAGAAGATTGTTGATAAAATACAACAAGAGCATGCATCTACTGTAACAAATAAAAACAAAGCAGATGATGCTTTGAAACAAGCACAAGATTTTGCTGAACAAGCTACTACTGAAAAAATTAAAAATGCTGAAAAGGATCTTGTTGCTAAACAGACAACAGTTCGGAAGTCAGAAGAAAGATTGTCAGAAGCAAAACAAGATGAGAAACAAGCCCAAGCAAGTGTTGAGAAACAACAAGCAGTTGTTAATAAGGCAAAAGCTCAAGTTAATCAGCGAGTAGTTGATGTAAAAAAAGCACAAAACAAAGTAACAGAAGTAGAGAAAGCTTTTGATTGGAATACATTACGTGAGGTCCAACAAACTGCTGGGAAATTGGATGCAAAGGTGAAAGCTGACCAAGCTAAAGTGAGTTCTTTAACTAGTGAGTTCTCAAAAGCACAACAAGAAAGAAAAGCACTTGTAGAAAGAGGAAATAAGAACCGTTCTACTCTTGAAAAGAATTTAAAATCAGCTGGGAATGAGTTTTTAACAGTTACGGTCCCTCACGAGATTCAATCAAATTCTGTTAGCGAGAGTGATTCCAAGACTCCTCCACTTGAGGAAAAAACTTTCGTAGGAAGTGATGGGAAGACATATTATGTTGCTGCAAATGAAGATGTGAATTTTAGCGGAGAAAGAACAGAAACTATCGTTGTTTCATCTAAAGATTATGTCAGCGATCCTCATGTGGTTGATTATAAAAAGGTTTCTGAAGAAGTTCGTAAATACTTAATTGAATTGCGTAGAATCAATGGTATTGATATTCCAGTGCCAGCTGTGACTGACAAGGCTCTGAGATATGCAAAAGCGAGAGCAAATGAAATGGTAGCAAAAAATGAATTGTCACACGATACAAAATTAAAAAAACAAGATTTTGGTTTTAAGCACGCAACAGAAAATGCTACAGCTGGTTCCGTTCCAGAAAAGAGCGTGTTAAGTGAAAAAGAACTTGCTTATAAAGAGGTTTTAAGCTATTTTAATGACTACAGCAATGCCTCAGCATATGGCTCGTCAGATCCTAAAGAAGCAAATACATTTAACTATGGTCATAGAATTCCATTGCTTGCAGCTTCTGGGACAGGTATGGCTGTCGGAGCATCTTCTAGCGAAAAAACAAGCTATGGAAATTATGGAGTGTTAACATTTATTAGTGAGAATAAAGATGTTTATGGAATACTTCCTTCTGGAGCTAAAGAGTATAGTAGTTATTTTTTAGCAAGAGCAGAAAATAAAGATAGTAATCCAGATTATAGCGAATTTTACTTTAATGGGAAACGAGTAAAATTCTTGCCTAAAATAACCTTCCGTTATGTTTGGAATGAAATCACACATCCTAAAAATCCAGCCTATACTAAAGCGAAAGAAGCTTTAGATAATTTTAATCGAAAACAAAGAAATGAAGAGACTGTGGCAAATGAAAAACTATCGTCTCTAAACAATAACCTTACCATTGCTAAAACGACTTTAGATAAAGATAAAAAAGAACTAGACAAATCTAAAAAACGTCTTGTGGATTTGACAAAACAAAATGAAGCTAAGCTAAACGTTTTGAAATCAGCACAAGCAGAATTGAGTAAACAACAAACTTTGCTGAGTGCTGCTAAAACTGAGTTTTTGAAACAAGAGACTGAACTAAATCGATTGAAAGGAGTCAAAAACGATAAAATAAACTTCGTTAAGACTGCTGAACAATCACTTAAAAATGCTAAAAAAGAGTTGGATACAGCACATCAATATGTTACAAATCTCAAAAATGCTTCGAAAAATCTCCAGGATGCTAAAAAACGTTTGATTAGCGCTAAACGAAAACTTGAAGAATCTAAAAAAGCACTCAATAATGCCAATGTTAAATTAAAACTTGCTAATGCTAAAAAAGAGGCTGCTAAAAAGGAATATACGAAAGTATCTGAAGCATATAAACAATATTTATTGTTAAAACAAAAAGCGGCTTCGAAAGGAAGTTGGATTCAATCCTCTGGTCGTTGGTGGTACAGACACAACAATGGTTCTTATACAACTAATGGTTGGGAACTAATCGACAGTACATGGTATTATTTTGACAGTTCAGGATGGATGCAAACAGGCTGGGTAAAAACAGGCGGTTCATGGTATTATCTTAATTCTTCAGGTGCAATGCAAACAGGCTGGGTAAAAACAGGTGGATTATGGTATTACCTCAATTCTTCGGGAACAATGCAAACAGGTTGGTTTAGTGTCTCAGGGAAATGGTACTATGCATATGGTTCAGGTGCCTTAGCAATCAGTACAACTACACCAGATGGATATCATGTCAATTATAATGGGGAATGGATTAAATAGATAGATCGGTGCTATTTAAAAAGATTAATACAAACTCTCATTTTATTCAGTATAGTATAACCATAAAATATAGAGATTTACAACTAATTGCAATACATTAAAAATATACAAATTTTGAAAACAATATTGCAACATATATAAAATTTCCAGTCAATTTTCTTGAAACCCTTTCCTTCTTTTGATAGACTGGTACATAGTTTTGAAAAAAAGGAGACTTATCATGAAAAAATTTGTGGCTGAACTAATCGGTACGTTTATGCTTGTGTTTATCGGAACAGGAGCTGTTGTTTTTGGGAATGGTGTTGAAGGTCTTGGACACCTTGGAATTGCTTTTGCCTTTGGTTTGGCAATTGTAGTTGCAGCTTACTCAATCGGAACTGTTTCAGGGGCTCACTTGAATCCAGCTGTTTCTATCGCTATGTTTGTTAACAAACGTTTGTCATCTTCAGAACTTGTAAACTACATCCTTGGGCAAGTAGTTGGTGCTTTCCTTGCATCTGGATCTGTGTTCTTCCTCTTGACTAATTCAGGTATGTCAACTGCAAGTCTTGGCGAAAATGCCTTGGCAAACGGTGTCACTGTCTTTGGTGGATTCTTGTTTGAAGTCATCGCAACTTTCTTGTTTGTCCTAGTTATCATGACTGTCACTTCAGCAAGCAAAGGCAATGGCGCAATCGCTGGTTTGGTAATCGGTTTGTCATTGACAGCCTTGATCCTTGTGGGATTGAACATTACTGGCCTTTCAGTTAACCCAGCTCGTAGCTTGGCACCTGCTGTCTTGGTAGGTGGCGCAGCCCTTCAACAAGTATGGATTTTCATCCTTGCGCCAATCGTTGGTGGCGTTCTTGCAGCCCTTGTTGCTAAAAACTTTCTTGGAACAGAAGAATAATTGAAATTCAAAAAGCCTTGCTCCTCAGTTTGAGGAACAGGGCTTTTTCGTATTATACTCTTCGAAAATCTCTTCAAACCACGTCAGCGTCCATCTGCAACCTCAAAACACTGTTTTGAGCTGACTTCGCCAGTCTTATCTACGACCTCAAAGCAGTGCTTTGAGCAACCTGCGGCTAACTTCCTAGTTTGCTCTTTGATTTTCATTGAGTATGAGTTTAGCGATTGTCAATTTTCTCTGGATAAAGGTCGTGTTGGAAGAGACGCTGTTCTGCCAATCCTTCATACTTAGTTCCAGGTCTACCGTAGTTGTAGTAAGGGTCGATTGAGATGCCCCCCCGTGGAGTGAATTTTCCCCAGACCTCTAAATAGCGAGGGTCTAGCAAGTTGACCAAGTCTTTTCCGATGGTGTTAATACAGTTTTCGTGGAAATCCCCATGATTTCGGTAGCTAAAGAGGTAGAGTTTGAGGGATTTTGACTCAACACAGAGCTTGTCAGGAATGTAGGAAATATAAATCGTCGCAAAATCTGGCTGAGCAGTGATTGGGCACAGGGAGGTAAATTCAGGACAGTTGAATTTGATGAAATAGTCATTTTCCACATGATGATTGTCAAAAGATTCGAGGACATCTGGTTGATAGTCAAAGATGTAGTTGGTTTCTTTGTTGCCTAGTAGGCTTAGATTTTTCATTTCTTCTTGTTGTGACATGATTTTTTCTTTCTAATTTAAACACCACGTTGGTTGTCGTAGAGGAGGGTATGGAGTTGGGGAAGGACGCGGACATTGCCCCAGCTATCGTCAGAAGCGACGCGTTCCCAGAGTTCTTTGAGGCGGTCCAGTTGATCTTGGACAATATTGCCAGTAGCCTTAGGTTCAGGATTTCCAGCAGATATAAAGAGAACATCTGGTTGGTAACGTTCTTGAATCCCTTTAGCAAATGCCAAATCGGCATCGTCAAAGACAGGAATTTTAAAGGTGATCTTGTCTGGGTCCAGTTGGGAAACGATAAAGTCTAAAGTCTCGAAGTTGACTTCCATCTTGGATGAAGGAGGCTTGGGACTCAAAGTGACCTGGTCGATGTCTTTTAACCAATTTTGCCAGCGGGAGCCTTGGGTCTCAACTGCCAGAGTGACACCACGTTCCTTGAGCTTGGTGACGAGTTCGGCCATGTTGGCTGCTAGGATAGCAGGATTTCCGCCAGACAGGGTGACGTAGTCGTAGCTTCCTAACTTATCTAAGGCAGCAATGACTTCGTCAGCTGTCATGCGAGTTGGTTTTTCAGAACCATCCCAAGTAAAGGCAGAGTCGCACCAGTCACAGTGGTAGTCGCAACCAGCAGTGCGGACAAACATGGTTTTCTGCCCGATAGCACGGCCTTCACCTTGAAATGTTGGGCCAAAGATTTCCAGAACTGGTAGTTTGAGGACACGTTCCTTAGTCATCTAACCACTCCCGTCTAAACTCCGCAAAGGCAGTCGGAGTTTCATAGAGGCGAACGTATTCCAAACGGAGACCGCGTTCATCTGGCAACTCTTGATTCATGGTTTGAAAAATCCAGTAAAC
Organism: uncultured Streptococcus sp.; assembly: GCA_905372925.1. GTDB lineage: Bacteria > Bacillota > Bacilli > Lactobacillales > Streptococcaceae > Streptococcus. Next base: position 7,860 of record CAJPRB010000021.1, on the reverse strand, counting down.
CATATTTTCAGCAGTCGTGTTCATGTAAGGCAGGGTTTCATTGAGATAGCGATGATCCAAGTGGGGTTCTAAGTAGTTCTTGTAGATAGCTTTGATATCTCCGAAATCGTAGGTCATGCCACGTTCATCTAAAAATCCACTAACAGCAATCTGCAGATGATAAGTGTGGCCGTGCAGGGACTTGCATTTTCCTTCATAGTGAAAGAGGTGGTGGGCAGCGTCGAAAGTAAACTCTTTTGATACCAAGGTTCTGTGGGGATTGTAGACAAGAGATTCCCCAGTTTCCTGTTTGATTTCTTTGGGAGCAAAAAACATTAGCCCTCTCCTTTCTGTGAGAGATAAACATCTAGTCCATGCTGGCGCAGGTTGCAGGCTGGGCAATCTCCACAACCACTTCCGATAATCCCATTGTAGCAGGTTAAGGTCTTTTCACGAACATAGTCAAAGGCACCGAGTTGGTCGGCTAATTCCCAAGTTTCAGCCTTGTCCAGCCACATGAGAGGTGTTTGGATAACAAAGTCGTAATCCATGGCAAGGTTGAGAGTAACATTAAGGGATTTGACAAAGACATCTCGACAATCAGGGTAGCCTGAGAAGTCTGTCTCGCAGACACCTGTGACGATGTCTTTAATGCCTCGTTGCTTAGCAAGAACTGCCGCAAAGGACAGAAAGAGGTGGTTGCGACCGTCAACAAAGGTATTGGGAATCTCTCCCTCTTTTTGCTCGATTTCCAGATCAGAGGTCAGGGCATTTTCAGTGATTTGTCCCAGCAGAGACATATCTAAGATGTGATGACGAATGCCTTGTTCCTTAGCGATTTCTCTAGCAACTTGAATTTCGAGATGATGGCGTTGGCCGTAGGCAAAGGTGACAGCTTCGACTGTTTCATAGTGTTTTTTAGCCCAAAAGAGGCAGGTTGTGGAATCTTGACCGCCACTAAAGACGACCAAGGCTGATTGACGTTTCATAGTACTCCTTCTAAAATGGGACATGTTCAGAGCACGCAAAAAGCTCCCTTGAGGGGAGCTAAAAAATACCAAGTAGAGGTTTTTTTTAGCGATGGCATGTCCCAAACATCGTAATATTCTACCTACAGTCTAGCATATTTTTTGAAAAATGGCAAAGGGCAAGAAAAAAGAGACCAAATAAAGCACTTGGTCTCTAGTGTGATTAGCTCAATTCAGCAACGATGTCTTTGATTTGTTCTGCTGTGTGTACTCCAGCAACTTGTTTCACCACTTGTCCATCTTTTTTGAAGAGAAGAGTTGGGATAGACATGATTCCAAAGGCACGAGCTGTGTTTGGATTTTCATCAACGTCCATTTTAACGATTTTCAAGACATCTTCTGAAAGTTCTTCAGACAATTTATCCAAGATTGGACCTTGCATACGACATGGACCACACCAAGTTGCCCAGAAGTCTACCAAGACCAAACCGTCTTTTGTCTCTTGTTCAAATGTTGCATCTGTAATTGCTTTTGCCATAGTATTTCTCCTTTTTAATTATATTGGCTTAAATCTTGTTTCATGAGATAGAAGAAGACATCTCCGTAAGTCCCATGGTAGTCCAAATCATGACCATTATAGGTTAATTTTTGAACTGGGTAATAGTCTGCGACACCGATGAGGCAGGCTTGTTGAGAGCGTTCAAAGTCTTCATAAGACTCGAAAGTCATGCTTTTCTCTTGCTTGCTGGCATCTAGATAGGTAATTTCGATCATATAAAACTCCTTTATTCGATCTTGACTTTATTGTACTCCTTGAAAAGAGGAATGTCAAGAAAAATGATTGCGCACGCAACTTTTTTAAAAAATCTGATTATGAAATGAAATCAAGACTGGTTTCCAGTCTTTCCTCGACGGCTTTTTGCAGATAAGCTAGAGTTGTCTGTCCCTCGTCAGTCAGGCAGATAAAGCTAGCCCGTCTATCCTGATCGCAACACCGGCGACTAAGCAAACCACAGTTTTTCTCTTCTAGGCGAGCCACCATTCGAGAAACAGCGCTTGGGCTGAGATGGAGTCTATCTGGTAAATCAATCTGCCGTAAGGACTTTTCATTAGCTAGATTCAGATAGTAGAGCAGGTAAAACTCTTTTAAGGTCAACCTTTGTTCACTCTGTTGGGCAATGGTTTCTTCTAACAAGGCTTCCATTTCCTTTTGACGGCGGTTGTAGTCAAACCATTTTTCTAAGTAGGTCATTGCTTTCTCCTTTCTTTTCAAAGTAAAAATCACAAAATCATTACTAACTGTCTTTCTAACACAAGATGATTGCGCATGCAATTATTATACTACTTTTAGCTAATCCTTGCAAGAAAGAAAAATTCCGATATTTCCTTGAAATTTTCTGAAAAAAGAGTAAACTGGTATGCAAGAATTCTATTTCAAGGAGTTTGAGATGAAGTTATATGTTCAATTAATGATTCTCTTTGTGATTTCTCTAATCGGTGAGGGAATCTCCAGTTTCTTTCATCTGCCTATCCCAGGCAGTATTATCGGTTTGATTATTCTTTTTCTAGCCCTGCAATTCAAGTGGCTAAGGACCAGGCATGTCAATATGGTCGGGAATTTCTTGCTGGCCAATATGACCATTCTCTTTTTGCCGCCAGCAGTGGGTATCATGGAAAAGTTTGATGTGATTGCCCCCTATCTCTTGCCCATTGTCTTGATTGTCTTTTTTGCGGCTGTCATCAACATTATCCTCATCGCTCTAGTGGTTCAGTTTATCAAGAGACGATTTGAGGGAGATTATGAGAAGGGAGAAACGAAATGAGTGAATTTGTATCGAATCCTTTGTTTGGAATCGCCTTATCTATCCTAGCTTATCTAGTGGGGATGTTGATTTACAGACGTTTTCCCCATCCATTGACGACGCCTTTGCTTTTGTCAGCTATTTTCATTATCATCTTTCTAAAGGTGACGGGTATTTCTTACCAAGATTACTACCAAGGTGGGGTTTATCTGAATAACTTGATAGTCCCATCAACAGTGGCTCTAGGGATTCCGCTTTATAAGAGTTTTCACTTGATGAAGCACCATGCTCGGAGTATTCTCTTTGGTAGTCTGCTAGCAGTAGTTGTCAATACTAGCTTCACTGCCATAGTGGCGAAAATCTTTGGCATGGACTTTTTCCTAGCCATTTCTCTCTTTCCCAAGTCAGTGACAACCGCCATGGCAGTGGGAATCACAGAAAAATTGCAGGGTTTGACGACTGTGACCTTGGTCGTCGTAGTGGCAACTGGGATCTTGACTAGTGTTATCGGACCAACCCTTTTGAAGTGGTTGAAAATTGATGATCCAGTGGCTGTAGGTCTTTCCCTTGGAGGGACAGGTCATGCTGTCGGAACGGGAACGGCCTTTCGATACGGCTCTGTAGCAGGCGCCATGGGTGGCTTGGCTATCGGTGTCACCGGTATTCTCTACGTCTTTGTCAGTCCCATTGTAGCCAGTTTGATATTGAGTTAAAGAAAAACCCAGCTTTCTAGCTGGGCATTTTTTATTGCAAGTTAACCTTGTTTTTCAAGATATAGTAGGTTCCGAGGTAGTAGATAATTGCTAGAATGAAATCTTTGAGGATATCAACGCTAATTAGGAGGTTAAAATCATAATCCATTCGGAAGAAGATAGAAATATAGCCAATCACGATGTTAAGCACGATATAGGCTAAAATTCCCATAGCGGTACGATACTCGTTAAATAGTTGACCAATTGAGATACAAAGGTAAATAGATAAAATCCAAGTAATTGAACCCACCAGAAGAGAGAGGGCATAGAGCCAACCGTAGCTGAGGTAAGGGGAAATGAAGTTATAGAGGGCAGTGAAGTCTTTTTCTATTGGTGTTAAGAAGATGATAATCAATATACTCAAGATAAAGACGATATAGCTTAAGATGGACCAGACAAGACCACCTAAAAGTTTTGCGATGATGATTTGGTGTTCAGAGACAGGCAGAGTCAATGTCAGATAGCCCTGACGATCGTAGACACTTCCCTTGAAGCGTCGAACGATTAGAAAGATAGTCGCGATCCAGAGAGTAACGCTGAGCCCACCAAAAACTAAGATCAGAAAGCCTAACAGATAGTAGGGATCATTACCATAGCTAGTGTAGGTCTGACTAATGCCAGAAATGGATGCACCAATCAAAATCGAAATTGCAAGCACAGCACCGTAGAGAGCTAGATACCATTTGTTAACATTTTTAAATTCATAACGAACTAAATTCCAAAACATAATAATCTCCTTTGTCTAAGCCTTGAACTCTTGGCGGAAGAGCTGGTCAATCGACTCACCTGACTCATAACGAATATCATCAACATTTCCTTGACGGACGACTTTTCCGTTATTTAGGAAGATGATTTCGTCCAAGATCGGCTCAATATCTGAAATCAAGTGGGTAGAAATCAAGACAGTTGAAGTTGGTGAGTAGTTGTTGATGATGGTGTTCAAGATATAGTCACGGGCAGCTGGATCCACACCACCAATAGGTTCGTCGAGCACGTAGAGACGAGCTTCACGGCTCATAACCAGGATGAGCTGAACCTTTTCCTTGTTTCCTTTTGACAATTTCTTGAGACGACTGTTTTCATCAATGCCAAGATCTGCTAAAAGGTGCTGAGCCCGCTCAAGATTGAAATCTTGGTAGAAAGTTTTAAAGTAGGTCAGTGCTTCTTTGATTTTCATCTGTTCATTCAGATAAGTCGTGTCTGGTAGATAAGAGACAATCGCCTTGGTAGCAGGACTTGGCTCCATGCTGTTAATGAGGACACGACCTTGGTCTGGTTGGAGAAGTCCGTTGATCAGCTTGATCAAGGTTGTTTTTCCAGATCCGTTTGGACCGAGAAGCCCGACGATTTTTCCAGCGGGAATCTCAAGGGAAACATTGTTAAGGGCTGCTGTAGCCCCATAGGATTTGGATACATTTTCAAATGCTAGTAATGTCATAATTTTACACTCCTTTGATGTATTCGCTAAGCACACTTGGCAGTTCTTCTTTTTGATAGCCGAATTGAAGCATGCCCGTTACAAAGTTTTTCAGTTGCTCCTCAGAAAGCTGTTTGCGGGACTGAACGATGAGATCTAAGTCCTCAGTGACAAAACGACCAGTTGTCCGCTTGCTGTATACAAATCCTTCACGCTCGAGGTCAGACAAGGCGCGCTGAATGGTATTGGGATTGACCCCAGCCTCGCTCGCCAAATCTCTCACGGTTGGGAGCTGTTGGTTGGGTTCCAGTTCATGGGAAACAATCTGTAATTTGATTTTTTCCATAATCTGCAAATAAATGGGTTTTGTATTATCAAATGACCAGGACATCATAGTCTCCTTTCTTTTTCTTTATTGTTCTAATCAAATAATACAATAAAACAAAAAACTTGTCAAGTAAAAATAAGAATTGTTTTGGGAATCGCTCAAAAAATGGTATAATGAAAAGAAAACGACAAGGAGGGAAATGCATGCGTTGTCCAAAATGTGGGGCTACCAAGTCAAGTGTTGTTGATAGTCGACAAGCCGAAGAAGGAAATACCATCCGCCGAAGACGTGAGTGCGACGAGTGCCAGCATCGTTTTACAACCTATGAACGAGTAGAAGAAAGAACGCTGGTTGTCGTCAAAAAAGACGGTACACGTGAGCAGTTTTCGAGAGATAAAATCTTCAATGGGATTATTCGCTCAGCCCAGAAACGCCCTGTTTCGAGTGATGAAATCGGCATGGTGGTCAATCGCATTGAGCAAAAACTCCGTAGTCGCAGTGAGAATGAGATCCAAAGTGAGTATATTGGGTCTTTAGTCATGGAAGAATTGGCAGAGCTTGATGAGATTACCTATGTTCGTTTTGCTAGTGTTTACCGTAGCTTTAAGGATGTGAGTGAGTTGGAGAGCCTGCTCCAGCAGATCACCCAGTCCTCTAAGAAGAAAAAGGAAAAATAGATGAAACCAAATGACCGTTTTTCTTTTTTAAAGAATAATCGGGTGTCGCAAGATACCTCTTCTCTGGTACAGTGCTACCTCCCGATTATCGGTCAGGAGGCACTGAGCCTCTATCTATATACCATTACCTTCTGGGATGGTGGACAAAAGGAACACCTCTTTTCCCATATCCTCAACCACTTAAACTTTGGCATGCCGACCTTGCTCCAATCCTTCAAAGTCTTATCTGCCTTCGATCTGTTGACCCTTTATCAAAGGGGAGAAACTTATGAATTACAGCTTCATTCTCCCCTCTCCAGTCAAGAATTTCTAAGCCATTCTGTCTATAGCAGATTATTAGAGAAAAAGATTGGGGATACAGCTGTTTCTTCTATGAAGCAGGCTCCAAGTGAGGGAGAAGCACTCTCTGTTTCTTTGAGCCAAGTCTTTCCAACCCTGACTGAAGAAGTGACACCAAGCGAGTCTAAAAGCAAGTTAAAAAATGATTTTGACTTGGAACATTTCCAGCGCCTGATGGCTCGGGATGGCTTGCGTTTTGAAAACGAGCAGGCGAATGTTTTGGAATTGTTCGCCATCGCAGATGAAAAAAAATGGACCTGGTTTGAAATCTATCAATTAGCCAAGGCGACAGCAGTAGCTCAGGTTATTTCAGTCAAACGCATGCGTGAAAAGATAGCACAAAAACCAGCTACTTCTGACTTTAGCCCCAAAGAAATGACCATTATCAGGGAAGCCAAAAATAAAACTCCCCTACAATTTTTAGCGGAAATCAAGCAAACGCGTAAGGGAAACATCACCCAAAGTGAAAGAGAACTCCTTCACCAGATGGCGTCTTTAGGCTTGTTGGACGAAGTCATCAATATCGTCTTACTTTTAACCTTTAACAAGGTTGATTCGGCCAATGTCAATGAAAAATATGCTATGAAAGTCGCCAACGACTATGCCTATCGCAAGATTCGGACAGCAGAAGAAGCTGTGATTCGGATTCGAGAGCGTCAGCAAAAAGGTCAGGAAGACCAAAAGTCAAAAACTAGTTCGACTAAGACAAATGTGCCCAAGTGGAGCAATCCAGAATATAAAAATCAAACCAGCGAGGAAACTCGTCTGGAATTAGAACGCAAAAAACAAGAAATGTTAGCCCGATTAGAAGAAGGAGGAGATTAGATGGAAAGTGTTGGTGACGTTATCAAACGTCAAACAAGTCGTTTTCAGTATCAGGACCTGGTCCAGCAGATTATGAAGGACCCAGATGTAGCGGCTTTTATCCAGAAAGAATCCCTCAGCCAAGAGGAGTTAAATCGTAGCATCTCCAAGTTCAACCAATATATCACAGAACGAGATAAGTTTCTTCGGGGGGATGCTGACTATATAGCGCGTGGCTACAAGCCTATCTTGGTCATGAATCATGGTTATGCAGATGTATCTTATGAAGAAACACCAGAGCTAATCGCGGCTGAAAAAGAGGCGGCAATCAAGAATCGTCTCAAATTGATCAATCTACCAGCAAGTCTCAAAAAAGCGAAATTGGCTCAGATTGACCTGGATGATCTAGGACGTTTGCCGATTTTTGAGAGACTCTATGCCTTTGTTGACCTTTACCCAAGTATCCGAAAAGGTCTCTACCTTTATGGGGATTTTGGTGTCGGTAAGAGTTTCATGATGGCAGCTCTGGCCCATGACCTATCTGAAAAACGTGGTGCTTCAACAACCATTCTCCACTATCCAAGTTTTGTCATTGATGTGAAAAATGCCATCGGTGAAGGATCTGTGAAGACCCTGGTAGATGAGATTAAGCTTTCTGAAGTTTTGATTTTGGATGATATTGGTGCTGAACAATCAACACCGTGGGTACGTGATGAAATCTTGCAAGTGATTCTTCAGTATCGTATGCAGGAAGATTTACCGACCTTTTTCACTTCCAACTTCAATTTCCAAGA